>CATOLC010000039.1 GCA_951800855.1 uncultured Ruminococcus sp. | reverse complement strand
TGGGTACTTTTAAATTTGCAATGGATATTTTTGTATATGCTTATAATAAACTCGGGGAATTTAAATCTCGCTTTCCTCGCCTTAAAAAGGCCGCCTCTCTTATTGATTTTATCCCTTATCTTTAATTTGGTCACTCCCCTGTTGTTCATTTTGATGTGATGGCAAAAAGCAGACAAAAGGCTTATAGAAAGAGGGGGTTTGCTTTTTAACTCAATAAAATACTACTTTTAAGTTTTACACTTTTAGCTAGAGTGCCTGGGAAAGGCTATCTTGAGGGAAAGATTGAAGATATTAGAAAAAGTGGACTGTATGTGAACAATATTTTTATTTCCCACAGAATAATTTTCGGGAATTATATTTTTAGGTGTCAAAACTATCAAACAAAAAATTGGCAAATTGTTAGTTTTTGGAACAAAATAGAGTTAAATTGCACATTAAAAAATCTATTTAAAATTTAAACTATAAAAAAAGAGATAATACTTGACATTTATTATATATTTATATATTATTAAAGAATAAATACTATGAATAATTACAAGAATTATTTATGGGCTAGGATAGGAGACGGGGATTTTAGAAAACAACAGAAAGGAAGATGCGGTATGGCAGGTTGGGTAAAATCAGACGACATAAATAGTTGGAAGGATGTAAGTGAAAAAGTCTTTGGAGTAAAAGCTAGCTTCAAGCAAAAGTTAAATCATTGCCCATTGAGTGGGACTAGCCAAACTAATGTATTCGATAAAAGTAACAAATTCACTTTGGTTCATTACGAGGATGTTAATTGCAACACTGAATTTGAATCGACTAAAGAGAACCCGGAAGCATATCAGAAAATGCCTTATTCCGAGTTAATTGTAAAAATGCACAACTCTTTTATTAAGGATTCCAATAATAAGGAATTTAATAAGACGAATTATGAAACCTTTGCTCGCAAATTTCAAAAGCGTGTAGATTATGTTAAAAATAACAAAGACCTTAGTCGTGATCAGAAACAAGCGTTACACAAGCTAAAACTAGCGGTGGGACTTAGGCAAACTAAATTTCCGGAGAGTCAAACAGCTTCAAGCTCGGCGTCGCCTTCTGCGGTGCCGAGTAAAGCTAGAAACTTTGATGTTATAATTTTTTGCTCTGCGGATGGTAGCACAGTACAGGATTTCACTAAAAAGTTTGAGATGGAGATCCATCCGAAAAGTAGCTTTAAGTTTACGGATGTGTTTATGGATTTCCTGAAAACAATCTATAACGGTAGCAACGATATCAGGTCTTTTTCCGACTGGTGCTGCACTGCCGGGGCGGTCTCCGGAGGTGACTCCTGTCCGAACTTTGATAGTTTGGACTTCATGTTCCAGTCCGTGTGTATAGGTGGTCCTGGTGGGCCGGAAGTGAAAAATTGGAGAAAGGCAGCCGAAGCTGATGTGTTTGCTGCGTTGAATGATATGCCTGTCAAACATCAACGCCTGGCAGTGGCGCTTCAGATGAATAGTGCGGCTGGCAAGTCGGGCAAAAGTACTCGGGGTTCGGGTTCGTTTCTGTCGCCAGCTTTGGGACCTACAAAAGTGTATATTAGGCTTGATGTTGGTGAGCCTCCCTATATCGCGCTAAAACAACCTATGGAGATTTCAGATGATGGTAATAGGAAATTGAAGGATATAGTTCTGAACAAAATGAAAGATTGCTACAATACTTCGGACGTAACTGATGAATTTAAAAAATGGTATATATCCAAGGCAGGAGCCGGGATAAATGGAGCTGCTCCGGTGTTTGACCCGAAAGTCTTGAACGTTAGTTCGATATTCCACAAGAATACTGACTTTACGGATAGTACGGAACCTGAATTGAGTGAAGCATTACTTTCTGTCCATACGGGGTCGCGGGTTGTGGATGTAGTACTAGAATATAAAGCGAAAACGGCTCCTTCCGTCCCTGCCGGCAGGTCTGGTAATACTACTACTGCCACTAATAACTCGGGCTCGCAGCATCTTTCAAACTCTATGGTGAAGTCGCGAAGCGTCAAAAAAAGTATAATGCCTAAGACTAGAACGGTTGATTCTTCGTCGACTTCCAGCCGGGCTGGTGATACTACTGCATCTAAGAGAGCCGGCGGGGATTCTGGCGATACTTCGACTATTGAGTTGAACTGGAAAGGTCCGGATGAACGCTCTGGCGTCATTCAGGTTACATGTCATCCTGAAGAGCAGAAGTTAATAGCTCTGAATAACGTATCTATCCAATGGACAAATGTTTGGATGAACTATTTCAGCAAATATGGACTAAAGAATATAGAATTGAAATTTTATGCTGACAGAGATATGAAGAACTCACTAGAAGAAAATTTGACAATAGCAGAGGCTCGGGATCATGGAGTGCTGGCCGACAATAAATTGTATGCTTTATTTACAGTAAAGGCCGGTTCGACCAAGAATCCTGCTACCTCTTCCAGCTCGAAGGTCTCTCCAGGAGCGAAGGCCGGGTCTGTTGCGCCTAAAAAAGATTATGTTAACGTGCACTACAAAGACCCGGCTGGGCAGGAGACTAGATGTAATGTTATATATGACTTGAATGGTACCGTTAAGCAAATTGCTGATGTATTAATGAATAAGTATGGCTGCAAATTCAGTATATATACTGATGAATCGATGAAACATGAGTTGACACCCGACATGACCATTAAACAAGCTAAGAAGGATCTGAAGGATAGTTGGCCTGATTACAGAATATTGTATGCTAGAGCTATCGACCTGACTGGATCCAGCAGTCCGGCAGGTTCGCCCAAGAAGCCTGATACCTCTTCGAGACCAACGCATCGGTTCGGGAGGAAGACCGGTGCTGGGTCTGACCGGCCCGCTGTTGATAAGACTAGTTCTTCTACTAAGAAATATAAAATTAATGTGTCCTGCCGTCTTAAGGATGGAAAGATAGAGAATTGTTGGGCTTCTTTTGACTCGAATGGTACCGTTGAGCAAATTGCTGATGTATTGATGAATAAGTATGGCTGCAAATTCAGTATATATACTGATGAATCGATGACAAAAATATTGGAACCTGGCCTGCCCATTATAAAGTCGGGTGCTCAAAGACTGTATGCTAGAGCTATCGACTCGACCGAATCCAGCAGTCCGGAAGGTTCGACCACCTCAAGTGGGGAAGCTGATGTTTGTAAGAGCGGTTCTATTATGCGGTTGCGGTTGACTAACAAACAGGAGAGCGGGGTTCTGAGCTACGTTGAGGCTAAAATAACACACCCTATGTTGCCCGTGAAAGATGCTTTGGGTTTTGCTCCCGGCAGCCCCGGCCTGTTCGGTAACGCTTTGTTGGGAAATCAGAACTTTAGGCATGCGTTTCAAAATTGGTATTCTACAGTAAAAGGCAACGGCAAGTTCGGGGTTCTTGACGGTGATGATGGGATCTTATCTCACACCCGTTTGGAATTAATTGATACTAATGGTAATACTGTGGGAGGTTATAATACTTTACGGGATGTATGGCATCTTAGAAAGAGTAAAAGAGGGGAACCGTATTTCAACTGCAATGTAATCTTTGACGTTAGTCAAAAATCAAGATAGCGCTGAGCTTGAGCATAAGTAAAGTCTTAGTGGCCGGTTGCTCTGTCTGGGGACTCTTGAAACACGTTCCCGGCTGGCGTGAGGCTCTGGGATGAAATGAGTTCTCAGGCGTTCCCTTTTGAAGTTTTATAGTCAGGCTTACTGTCGGTACAGTTCTATGACGTCCTCTGGCTCTACAATGTTCAGAGGACTTCTTGTTTTATATTTGCCTTGTCATAACATAATTATCGTGTTATAATTCTAGGCGAGGTGTTTAATAATGTGGTTTTTGCAACCTGGTATTTCAATGCTGGACGTTTTAATGCGGATCTTTGCAACACTTGTAATAATATTTTTAGTAATGCCCCTACACGAATATGCCCATGGCTGGGTAGCTAAAAAACTCGGCGACAGAACCGCAGAGCTTTCCGGCCATATGACTTTAAACCCAATGTCCCACTTCGACCCGCTTGGTGCATTCAGTGTCTTGGTTTTTGATATAGGCTGGGCTAAGTCTGTACCTATAGATTCTAAAAATTTTAAGCATCCAAGAAGAGACCTGGCTTTAACTGCATTAGCCGGACCGTTAACGCATGTAATTGCTGCTATTTTAGGAACTGTTCTATTAAACAGCACCGCTTTTTTAGCTGGTATTAGCTTTATTGGGCCCATCCAAAAGTTTCTTTCTTATTATATAATTATAAACATATCTCTTGCTGGATTTAACTTTTTGCCAATCCCTCCTTTTGACGGATACAAAATATTAGAATGCTTGATTCCCAATAAATATCTGCTGAAATATTATAGATATTACCCTTTAATCCTGCTTTTCCTTTTAGGACTTATGCTGTTTGGCTTTTTTGAAATACCATTAATGTTCATAAGGCAAAGCCTATACGGATTTGTGATGAAATTGGGTAATCTGCCTTTTATGGTATTTATGAAATGAATAAAATATTATATAAATTAGAAGCTTTTGAAGGTCCGCTCGATTTGCTTCTTCATCTAATAAATAAAAATAAATTAGATATAAAAGATATAAAAATAGGTATACTTTTAGAACAATATATAAATCATATAAACCAAATGGAGAAGCTAGGAATACAAATAAAAAGTGAATTTTTAGATATGGTTTCACGGCTGATTTATATAAAGACTCTGTCCCTTTTGCCTAAATCTGAGGAAGAAAAAAACTTAAAGGAAGAACTTTCCACAGAACTTATAGAGCATTGGCGACTCAAATTCATGTGTGAAGCTATTTCAGAAAAAATAAATTGGAACTGTTTTATAAGACTTCCCGAAAATATTATGCCTGAAAAAAATTTTAGGGTAAAAATAAACACAGAAAAATTTATAAAATGTTATATTAATGTTTGCAAAGGCTCTAATCTAGCGCTTAAAGAATTGTCAGACACAAAAATTCAAAAAATAACTACTGAAAAAATAGTTTCTGTACAATGCATGGCAATCTCTATTTTGCGAAAATTAAAAAAAGCAGTTGCCTTTTCGTACCGTTCACTTTTTACAAAAAGCACTTCAAAATCCAGTGTAATTGCTACTTTTTTAGCTGTTTTGGAATTAATTAAAATAAAAAGGATAAAAATAAAAGAAGGATTAATAAAAATGAGCTCAAAAGAACCATAAATAAAAAAATTAAAAAGAGGGAAAAAGCAAAATTAAATAAAGGATGCTTAAAAATTAAGGAGACACAATATGGAATGTAATGTAGAAAAAACTAAAGCTGCGTTTGAAGCAATATTATTTTCTTGTGCAGAAGCAGTACCGTCTAATCGTATCGCACAGATTTTAAATGTTACACCAAGTGAACTAGAGAAAATTGCAGGGGAAGTAATTAAAAAATTCGATAACTATGATAGTGGAATAAAAATAATTAAACTTGAGAATAAATATCAAATGTGTTCGAAAGCTGAATATAAAGAGCAAATACAGAGTTTTATGAAAACAAAAAAAGACACCTCTTTATCTAATGTCGCTATGGAAGTTTTATCTATTATAGCATACAAGCAACCTGTAACTAGAGCTTTTATTGAAAGCGTGCGAGGTACTGACTGTAGAGAAATTGTGAATGGTTTAATAAAAAAATCTTTAATTGAAGAAAAGGGGCGTCTTGGTATCCCAGGAAACCCCATAATATACGGAACAACGGATACTTTTTTGCGTTGTATGAATATATCCTCAATCAAAGACCTGCCTTCAGTGCCTGAAGCCCTAACTCAAAAATCATGATGATATATTTTATTTTTGCGCTAATTTTATTACTCCTATTTATATTTTCAGTTTTAGTCTTCCCCATCCATATTTTAATTTCATATAATCGTTCTCTTTCTATAAAGGTAAAACTGTTCTTTGTATCTATTAATCTTTTTCCGTTCTCTGAAAAATTTATAAAAAATATAAATAATTTAAAAAAAACAAAGCCCAATAAAAAACCTAAAAAGCATAAAAAATCAAAAACAGAGTCTGATAATATTTTAAATAAAATAAAGTTTTCCAAAACTATCGTTTCCCTTTTGTTTTATCATCTTAAAAAAGTCATAAAAAAAATAAATTTTAAGATAAATTATTTAAAGTTAGGAATAACTGGAGAAGATGCTGCCGATACTGCTATAAAATATGAAAAATACCGAATATCAATATCTGCTTTGTTCCCTTTTTTTAGAAACATACTCTCTTTTAAAGAAGAAAACATAAATATTTATCCCAATTTTTTAGAATCTGAGTTCCCCTTAGAGTTCGATTTTGATATTTCATTCAAATTAATATTTATTCTTTATGAAATGCTGATTTTTACAAAAAATTATGTTAAAATACCAAATGAAAAAATTTCAGATAATATTGAAGGTGTTTATAATGGAAAATAACGTAGAAAGTATGCTAGGAATTACAATGGACAAGATTAAACAGATGATAGATGTAGATACCATTATCGGCGAACCTATAAATGCCAAAAATGGTTCCATGATTTTACCTGTTTCAAAGGTTTCGTACGGTTTCGCTTCAGGGGGATCTGATTTTAATAATTCTAATAAATTAGGAAAAAATTTATTCGGAGGCGGAAGCGGTGCTGGAATTACTATAACTCCAATTGCTTTTTTGGTAATAACTGAAAATGAAGTAAAACTCCTTCAAATAGAGTCATTTACAGGGGCTTTAGATAGAATAATATCAATGGCACCCGATTTAATAAGCAAAATAAACAGATGTATAAAAGATAAGAAAGAAAAGCACAATAATAAATCTCTAGATTAATTCATCCTCTTTGTTAATTTTTGTATATCTAAATAAAAATGAATCCAAAATCCGTTTAGAAAAGAATCTCTAATCTTCTTTTAAACGGATTTGGGTATATTTGAGTTTATCTTCTTTATTTTAATATTAAAACTTAATCTTAGGAATTTTTTATTTTTATATTTATGAATTAAAAAACGATAAAATATTGTTTCATATAATAGTTTTAGTCTCTGTTTTATTTTTCACTAAATCTAGATGCTTTCTCAATACATAATTGATATACTGTGAAAATGACCGGTCATCGTCCTCCGCTAATTTTTTTATCTTAGTTACTATTTCTTCATCTAAAGTAATGCTAACCTTTATCTTTAATGGTTTCATTAAAAATCACCTCTTTTTATACTCTACCACATAATAACGACAAACAAATCCATATAATATCAAGCAGTATAAAGTGGTATTTTATACTAGATATCTTCTAGATCTATCATTATTATTTGCAGACAAAAAGATGATAATAATTAGAAAATTTATGTATTTTTTTATTTTTAATATCTAACTTAAGATTCTTAATAAATTATTTTCTAACACCTTAATTCAAGTATAAATGTCTATATATAAACTCTAGTTTTAAGAAATTCTTTCTGCGTACTGGTTGTTTGAACTCAGCCATACTCCTAACAC
>CATOLC010000038.1 GCA_951800855.1 uncultured Ruminococcus sp. | reverse complement strand
CAATGATGACGATACCTGCTCGATACAGTGTGTGCGCACTAAGCGTTATCTTTCCGTAAAAGACGAGAAGGTGGGCGATGCCAATGTGATTAAGGCGGATGCGGAAACCATCGGCGAAAATGAAAAGTTTAATTATAAGGCAACCGGTGCCGCACGTTATTTCCTGAGTTCTCCGGCCTATGAAAACCGGGTGGTTTATATCTATGAGGAAAATACGACCAGTGATCCGAAAAACGCAGTCCTGACCATGCGTCTGGGGCCGAATAAAGAGAGCAGTATTTCCGCACTGAAAAATAATGAAATCCTGAATATTTACTATAATACAAAAGAGGCCGCAGAAACAAGCAGTTCCTCTGCTTCGTACGGAGGCCCCTATAATTGGGACGGGAATGGAATATCAGGCTGGAGTCGATTCTGGAGTCTGCATTTTAGCTAAAGAGGACGGAGTAATTGAAAGCGTAAGTTCCGATAGAATTGTAGTTAAATATGATTCTGGGAAAAAGGAAAGATTTAAACTTATAAAGTTTATGCGTTCAAACCAAAGCACATGCGTAAATCAGGTCCCGATAGTTGATAAAGGACAAAGAGTTGTGGCTGGTGAAGTATTAGCCGATGGTCCAGCAACTAAAAACGGAGAAATTAGTTTGGGAAAAAATGTGCTTGTAGGATTTATGCCTTGGGAGGGTTACAATTACGAAGACGCAGTCCTTATTAGTGAGAAGATTGTGCGAGATGATGTTTATACATCAATTCATATAGAAAAGCATGAAATTCAAGCCAGAGATACAAAACTAGGCCCCGAAGAAATAACAAGAGATATACCCAATGTTAATGAAGATTTACTGAAAGATTTAGATGAAAATGGGATTATAAGAGTAGGGGCTGAGGTTAAGGCTGGGGATATTTTAGTTGGCAAAGTGACGCCAAAAGGTGAAACGGAGCTTACTGCCGAAGAAAGACTGCTAAGAGCGATATTTGGAGAGAAAGCAAGAGAGGTTAGAGATACTTCGCTTAGAGTTCCCCATGGAGGATATGGGATAGTTGTGGACGTGAAAGTATTCACAAGAGAAACACATAGAGAAGAGCTTCCAGCAGGAGTTAATAAAATAATAAGGTGCTATGTAGCACAAAAGAGAAAGATATCTGCCGGTGATAAAATGGCAGGGCGTCACGGGAACAAAGGTGTTGTTTCTAGAATTTTGCCGGTTGAAGATATGCCGTTTTTACCGGACGGAACTCCTCTTGATATTGTACTGAATCCCTTGGGAGTACCGTCACGTATGAATATAGGCCAGGTTCTGGAGGTGCATTTGGGATATGCAGCCAAGGCTTTGGGCTGGAAGGTGATGACTCCGGTTTTCGATGGTGCCCACGAAAAGGATATTTTTGAATGTTTTAAAGAAACAGGGAACCGAGAAGATGGAAAGATTAGACTGCGTGACGGCAGAACAGGAGAGGACTTTGACAATCCTGTTACAGTAGGATACATGTATTATCTTAAACTTCACCATTTAGTTGATGATAAAATTCATGCACGTTCCACAGGGCCGTATTCTTTGGTTACACAGCAGCCTCTTGGAGGAAAAGCACAATTTGGAGGTCAGCGTTTTGGAGAGATGGAAGTCTGGGCATTGGAAGCCTATGGAGCAGCTTATACTTTGCAGGAAATTCTTACAGTAAAATCTGATGATGTTGTTGGGAGGGTCAAGACGTACGAAGCAATTGTTAAAGGGCAGAATCTTCCTAAACCTGGAATTCCCGAAGCTTGTAAAGTGCTTATTAAGGAGCTTCAGTCCATGGCATTGGATGTGGCTATACTTGATAAAGATGATAATGAGATAGATTTAAGAAGGGATTTTGAGGAGAACGATAATATAGGTCTTGAGATAAAGAATGAAATTGTTTCCGAGGCTCAAACTATAGATGATGGGTTTTCAGAGGATGAGTTTGATATTGAAGGAGACGACCTGATTCTGGATGATATAGAAGAGATTCATGAGTCTGGTGCCGATGTATTTTAGAAAAATAAACAATTAAGGGGCTATAATATGGATTTCAAGATGTTTAATTCGATGAAAATAGGGCTGGCTTCTCCGGAAAAAATTCTGGAATGGTCTTATGGGGAAGTGAAAAAGCCAGAGACAATAAATTATAGAACGCTGAAGCCGGAAAGCGATGGGCTTTTTTGCGAAAGGATTTTTGGCCCGCAGAAGGATTGGGAATGTCACTGCGGAAAATATAAAAGAATTCGCTATAAGGGCAAGATTTGCGATAGATGCGGAGTTGAGGTAACCAAATCCAAGGTGCGCCGTGAACGGATGGGGCATATCGAGCTTGCTGCACCGGTTTCTCATATATGGTATTTCAAAGGAATTCCGTCTAGAATGGGGCTTATTTTAGATATTTCACCACGGATGCTCGAAAAAGTACTTTATTTTTCTGTGTATGTTGTAATAAATCCTGGAAATGTAAAAGAGCTTATGAAACAACAATTTTTAAGCGAAAAAGAATATAGAGATATGCGTGAAAAGTATGGCGATGAATTTGAGGCCGGGATGGGTGCAGAAGCTATAGAGAAGCTTTTAAGCGAAATTGACCTTGAACATCTTTCACAGGAAATAAAAGAAGATTTGGAAACTGCATCAGGGCAAAAGAAATTAAGAATTCTTAAAAGATTGGAAGTAGTCGAGGCTTTTCGTCTCTCCGGGAATAGACCTGAATGGATGATCCTTACTGTACTTCCGGTTATTCCTCCAGATTTGCGTCCTATGGTTCAATTAGACGGTGGACGATTTGCAACCTCAGATTTAAATGACCTTTATAGAAGAGTAATAAACAGAAATAACAGGCTAAAACGCCTTATGGATCTGGGAGCACCGGAAATAATTATTAGAAATGAAAAAAGAATGCTTCAAGAATCGGTTGATGCCTTGATAGACAATGGGAGAAGAGGTCGGCCGGTAACTGGACCTAACAACCGTTCTTTGAAGTCGCTTTCAGATATGCTTAAGGGAAAGCAGGGTAGGTTTAGGCAAAATCTTTTGGGTAAACGTGTGGATTATTCAGGACGTTCAGTTATTGTGGTTGGACCAGAACTTAAAATTTATCAGTGCGGACTCCCGAAGGAGATGGCGTTAGAGCTCTTTAAACCTTTTGTAATGAAAAGGCTTGTGGAGACAGGGGCAGTAAACAATATAAAAGCGGCGAGAAAAGCGGTGGATAGAACAAAACCGGAAGTCTGGGATGCATTAGAAACAGTTATAAAGGGACACCCAGTACTTCTGAACCGTGCTCCTACCCTGCATAGATTGGGAATTCAGGCGTTTGAGCCAGTTTTGGTGGAAGGAAGAGCATTAAAGCTTCATCCATTGGTCTGTTCTGCATATAATGCTGACTTCGATGGAGACCAGATGGCGGTACATGTACCTTTATCTGCGGAAGCACAGTCTGAAGCAAGATTTTTAATGTTAGCTGCTGAAAATTTATTGAAACCGTCTGACGGGAGACCGGTTGTTGTCCCCACTCAAGATATGGTGCTTGGAGCCTATTATCTAACTATGATAAAAGATGATGAGCAGGGGAAAAATAAGGTTTTCCGTGATGCTAATGAAGCTCTTATGGCCTACGATGCAAAAGATATCGGCCTTCATGCTCCTATAAAAGTAAGATGTTCCGAAAAAATAAATGGTAAAGAAATATTTAATTTAATAGAGACTACTGCCGGAAGAATAATTTTTAATCAGTCAATTCCTCAGGATTTGGGGATAGTTGACAGGACAAAATCAGAAAATAAATTTAAGTTTGAAGTTGATTATTTAGTTAATAAAAAACAGCTTCAGACTATAGTTGATAAATGTATCAAGGTTCACGGGACTCAGGAAACATCGAAAGTCTTAGATAAAATCAAGTCTTTAGGGTATAAATATTCCACTAAAGGGGCAATAACAATTGCAGTAGGAGATGCTGTCATTCCTCCAGCTAAAAAGGATATTATATCCGAAGCAGAGCAAAAAATTGATGTTATTTTGAAAAATTTCAGAAGAGGACTTATTTCAGACAACGAAAGAAGAATACATGTGCTTAAGGTGTGGGATAAGGCAACCGGAGATGTGGCAGAGGCATTGCAACGGAATTTAGATAAATACAACACAGTGTTTATGATGGCAGACTCCGGAGCGCGCGGTTCGATGAGCCAGATAAGACAGCTTGCAGGTATGCGTGGACTCATTGCAAATACCTCCGGTGCTACCATAGAGATCCCAATTCGTGCGAATTACCGTGAAGGACTTAATATTCTTGAATATTTTATTTCTTCCAGAGGAGCTAGAAAAGGTCTTGCAGATACTGCGCTTCGTACTGCGGATTCTGGTTATTTGACCCGTAGACTTGTTGATGTTTCGCAGGATGTTATAATCCGGGAAGATGACTGCGGAGCACATGAAGGAATAACTGTTTTCGAAATAAAAGATGGCAAAGAATCGATAGAAAGCTTTAAAGAAAGGCTCATAGGCCGTTATTTGTGCGAAGACTTTAAGGACTCTGAGACAGGGGAAGTGCTCATTTCCAAGGATAAGCTTATGGGAGACGAAGATGCAGAGATAATCAGCAAAAGAGTACAGAAAATAAAGGTTAGATCGATATTAAACTGTCAGTCTCGATATGGAGTTTGTAAAAAATGTTATGGTGCAAACCTTGCAAATGGAATGCCAGTTGCGATAGGAGAGGCAATAGGAATTATTGCAGCACAGTCGATTGGTGAACCAGGAACTCAGTTAACAATGAGAACTTTCCATACAGGAGGTGTGGCGAGTGAAGAAGATATAACTCAGGGTTTGCCGAGAATAGAGGAACTTTTTGAGGGGAGAAAGCCTAAGCGTTTGGCGATTATTAGTGAAATTGCAGGCGTTGTCAAATTTGAAGAGATTAAGAAAAATCGCCACGTTGTAGTTTCTAATTTTGAAACTGGAGAGCAGAAAACGTATTTGATTCCGTATGGCTCACGTGTATGTATAGAGGATGGTCAGGAAATCGAAGCCGGAGATATGCTTACGGAAGGTTCGGTTAATCCTCATGATGTGCTGGCAATCAAAGGTTCAGAAGCAGTGGAAGCTTATTTGATCCAAGAAGTTCAAAGAGTATATAGGATGCAGGGCGTTGATATTAACGATAAGCACATTGAGGTAATAGTCCGGCAAATGATGAGAAAAGTTAGAATCACAGACGGTGGGGATACCCAGCTTTTGCCGAATTCAGTGGTAGATAAGTCAGATTTAAATAAAGAAAACAGAAAAATAAGAGAAAGAATAGAAAACGGGGAAGAAGATTTAAAAGAGGCATCTTACATTCCGATTCTTTTAGGTATAACAAAAGCGTCGCTTGCCACAGATTCATTCCTTTCTGCGGCCTCTTTCCAGGAAACTACAAAAGTACTTACAGATGCAGCGATAAAAGGGAAAATAGATCCTTTGATTGGTTTGAAAGAAAATGTTATAATAGGAAAACTCTTACCCGCAGGAACAGGAATACACATGTATAGTGACGTTATGATTAAAAAGAGCGAAATAAAATCATTTGAAGATATTGCTAAAGGGACTTCCAGCTTAAAGGAAAGTTATGTTATATAACTAATTGTTAATTTTGATTTTATGTAACAAAAATTTTGGATGGCTGAACTTGTTTAGATATCTATAGCGTGTTCATATAAAGAGATAACAATTCGGCGAAAGTCAGATATAATTGTGATATGAAAATAAATAAAAAACAGATTGAAAAGATAAAAAATCTCATGCTAATCGAGAGAGAACCAGCAAAGATATCAAATCAACAATTCCTAAATGGATTATTGTATATAATAGAAAATGGCTACAAGTGGAGGGCATTGCCAAAAGAATTCGGAAACTGGCACATGATTTATATGAGATTTAGCAGATGGACAAAAAGCGGAACTATACAACGGATTTTTCAAGAGCTTCAAAAACAGAATCTTATTGACATTAAAGGGGAAATTTTGTGTTTGGACAGAACCAGCATCAAGGTACACCCTAATGCTTCTGGGGCCAGAAAAACAAGCGGAGATCAAAGTATTGGTCGCTCAAATGGGGACTAACGACAAAGATATATGCGGTTTGTACATCTGAGAAATTCGCATTAAAAATTCAACTTTCAGCTGGAAATCGTCACGACGCACCATAAAGCCGGAAACTTATTAATTCGCTTAACTGTAAGGCTGGATGTCACTTACTTATGGACCGTGCTTACGAAGATGACAAAACTCGGACTATTGTACTTAGGCAGGTATTTATTACTATTGTTCCTCCGAAGAAAAACAGAAAAATACCTTGGGAATATGATACTGAACCTTACAAACGTAGCAATGAAGTTGAACGCTTTTTTCTTCGTCTTAAGCGATTTTGCAAAGTTTTTACTTGCTATGACAAACTTGATGTTATCTATCTTTCTGTTGTAACTTTAGCTTTAATCTTTGATTCACTTTTATATGAATCCGATTTAAATAAAACTAAAAAGAAGGTGCTGTTATTACATATAGTAGAAAAGCTAATTTATATAGGTGCAATTTTGAAAAGTTAAATATTTTTTAGAAAGAAAGAGATTGAAATGAACGAAAAAAGCCCAATAGAAATACACATTGACATTACCGATGGATTAATTTCTAAACTAACAGCAATAGAGAGTTTGGCTGGAAAGTTAGAAAAAACTGTAGATGATTTGACGAAAAAGTATAGAGAAGTGGCTAAACACAATAAAACGTCTGAAATTAAAAAATTAATTGGAACTAATTTAGAAAAATGCACACAGGCAGAAGATACAATTAAGCATTTGAAAATTACGAGCAATACAGTTAAACAAAATATTACAGAGACTAATAAGAGACTGAAGGAAATGGGAGCTCTTAGATTTAGTGTAAATAAGAATAAGAGAGTACAAAAATTAAATAATTATCAAAAGCAATGTATGAATATATATAAAAATTTTCTTTTGTGTCACAAGGTAGTAGAAAATTTATTGAATGATCTTAAGAATCGCTGTTTGGATAAGCCAGAAAAGCAATCTGAATCAGAAGATTCTACAGATAAAGCCGTAGAAACTGTATTAAAATTTGTTGAAGGAATTGACAAGAAAATGGATACTTATATTGGAAAAACTGACCAAGCTAGTAATGATGCTTGTTGGAATTTATTATTAGATGCCTATAATAAAATAGAAGAATTGAAGTCTGAGCTATCTCCTGAAGATAAAAAATTTCTCCAATAAATAGTTTGGAGTAATGTCCAAGAGAAACAGAATAGCAGTAAATAAATTTTACATTAAATCGTGTTTACATAAAAGTGAATCAAAGATTAAAACTAAAGTTACAACAGAAAGATAGATAACATCAAGTTTGTCATAGCAAGTAAAAACTTTGCAAAATCGCTTAAGACGAAGAAAAAAGCGTTCAACTTCATTGCTACGTTTGTAAGGTTCAGTATCATA
>CATOLC010000037.1 GCA_951800855.1 uncultured Ruminococcus sp. | reverse complement strand
GTGCTCTTTTTCAAGGGATGAGACCCACTTTGGCATATCAATTTTTATTTCTTTAATGGGAAATTCAAACAGAAGTTTTGCTAGGATTCGTTTTATTTCATTTTCGTTTAGTTCCAGACAATTTACCGGCAAAACAGGGACTTTGTATTTTTTCCCCATTTCACTGCACAGTTCTTTACAATTTTTTGAATAAGGGTTTACACTGTTTATCAGAATTATAAAAGGTTTATTTATTCCCTTTAATTCGTCAATTACACGCTCTTCAGCCTCTTCATATTCGTTTCTGTCTATATCGCTTATTGAACCGTCAGTCGTTATAACGAGCCCGATGGTTGAATGATCTGTTATAACTTTTTTAGTTCCTATTTCTGCAGCCATATTAAAGGGGATTTCTTCATCGAACCATGGAGTCATTACCATTCTAGGCATTTGGTTTTCTATGTATCCTAAAGCACTGGGAACTATATATCCTACGCAGTCGATTAGCCTTGCCTTAAATTTTGCTTTATCGTCTATATTTACTTCCACGGCATTTTCTGGAATAAATTTTGGTTCTGTAGTCATTATAGTCTTTCCTGCAGCAGACTGTGGCAATTCATCAACTGCACGTTCTTTCTGAGGCATGCTTGTTATATTAGGTATTATCAAAGTATCCATAAATTTCTTTATAAACGTTGATTTTCCGGTCCTAACCGGCCCTACCACCCCAATATAAATATCTCCGCCTGTTCTTTGAGCAATATCACTGTATATGTTACGTTCTTCCAATTTTTTTCCTCCTCAATTAAGAGAATTTTTATTTTTTACTTTTACTTTTAATTTTAGTTTTACCTTTACCTTATTTGGGAGTGCCAGACGACTGAGTGAAAGTCTGTTTGATTAATAGCATGTGGATATACTTTTAGTTATATAACTTTATGGAAAGAGACACTCCTTTTGTTTTTATTTACTTTTAATTTTTATATGACTTTTTTTATTAATTCATAGGTATTAACAGCATTTGGTTTTGCCCTATTGTTTCTTCAAAAATATCATTCTCTTCTTTTATTTTATCTACAAAAGTATAATATTTTCGGGCTATATCCCATATTGTTTCACCTGCTTCGGCAAAATAAATTGTAAGAGCAGCATTTGGGTCTTTATGCTTTGGTTGTTCATCTAGAGCATTTGCTCCCGATATTATATTGCACTTTTTACAGGTGTAAATATCTGAGCGTAAACTTATATCAGACTTTATTTCTATAGCACCGCTTCCTGTTATTCTATATCCTACTGCTTTGGGATATATTTCGCTTTCTACTATTACATTTTCATTCCCTAAATCTAAAGGTACTTTATGTTTGAAATCGATTATCCTTTCTATATAAAATGGTATTTCTTCCACGCTTATTGCAAGGATACATATGTTTAGTTTTCCTTCAAATAATATTTCACCGTTTTCATATTTTCCGTTAATTGAAGAAGTTTCACTCCATACATCTATCACCCTGGATATATTAAATTCCGTGAATTCAATTATAGAGTTTACAGAAAAGGGGGATTCTAAAGACTCACAAAGTTTGCACAGTTTTATGTTTTCATTTGTACATTCCAGGTTATAGGTTACTGAATAAGCATCTTTTATTATTTCTATTTCTTTTTCTGTATATGCTGTAACAGTAACTACGGCTTTAATATCTTCCATAATAAGATTTGTTCCATCTTGATTATCATTTTGTATTTGTTCCTCATGGCCTAAAACTTCTAAATTTACACAGCATTTGCTTTTTTCATTTACTCCAGGGACATCTATTACCTGACTGAATGGAATGGAATATTCCATAACTTCTAATTGTCCTGTGCTTATATCCCCTATATAGAGGATTTTTACCAGAGCTTCCCCTTTAACAGAAACTTTGCTATTCATATTTTTGCATTCTCCAGGGATAAGCAGTATGTCTGAACGAATTATTATTTCTGGAGAGGGTTTATTTTGCCCCAAATCTAGCATTTCACTTATTGAAAATTGCTGTTGGCCTATTCCCTCCAGGTCACTTAATGTTTCCTGCGACTTTTTCTGCTGTATATCATCTCCTTCGATTTTAAATGTGATATCTTGACCGGCTTTGTTGTATACTTTAGCACAAATTGCAATTGCTCCGTGAATATCGATTTTTCTTGGTCCTATTGCTCGGCAGTTTATATATTCTGTTTTACTTGAAATGACAGAAACGGCATTTTCTGGTGATGTTCTTAAATCAATTGAGCAGGAAAACGCGGTAGTGTTTTCACAGTACCGAACTGATTTTTTTTCTGAGTCTACATAAATAATCTTTATATCGATATTTCCATCAATATTTAAGCGATCCCCTGAAATATTGCGTGAGGTAACTTTTGGATAAACACTACATTTAAGAATCCTTTGTATATCAGGGCAATAATCAGGTAAACTGAAATCTAAATCAACCGGGACTTCTTGACATCCGTCAAAAATAAGTTTTTTAACAAAAACAGTCTCTTTACTTACATCATAATTCACTTTAAACCTCTCCTCGATTTACATTTATAATCATGTTTATTCTTAATTGATAGCTTTTATTACATTTAGATATATTAATTACACTTAGAAAAATAAATTTAAAAAAGTTTGAGAATATAGAAGTGTGCTTATTTTGTTAAAAATTTGAATTTGACCGTCTTTTTATATATTTATGTTAATGTTGAAGTGAAATAAAAGGATAGGAAGTCGGAAAAATATTTAGGAGTTCGCTGGAAATTTAGGTTGTGATTTAAATTGCAAGGTGTTATTTATAAAATAAATACACACTAATATCAAAGCAAAGCTTCCGGGAAAAGTTGTAGATAAAGCAGGTGTCACAAAATCGCTATTAAACTGATGTATAGCTGGAGTAGAGAAATCTATTTTACTGGTGATGAAATATACTAAACTTGCTGCTCCTAATCCTTGAATTATCCTAAATAGAAGGAAATGCAAAAAATTAAAATCTTTTTTTGCTTCTAAAACTGAAGAAATCTGCAAATGTACGCAAAGGCCTCCCCATCCAATGGCAAAGGCTGCAAGCGTTGGGGAAAAAAATTCACGGGCAATTAAGCTACAACAAGAATTAACTTCTAAAAGTAAAGGAATAAAAAGTATATTTATATTTGTAGGAACAATACTTGATAAAAGCTGTTCGGGGTGGAAAGAATTAATTATATATATAAATGCGTAAAAAAGAATAACCGGAGAGCACATATTTATTGTGGAGTTTACGCTATCATTACATGCTTCGTTTAAAGTGCAGGAAAAGCTTTTTGGGGAGGAAGTGCTGCATTTTTGAATTTTGTATTCGTAGAAGTCTTTTTTGGAGATTCTGGCACAAAATCCTAAGAAAACACCTAATAATAAAGCAAAGGATATCTCACTACTAAAAATAATAATTCCTATTTGTTTATTTTTAAAAAGGATTTCTCCAACGGCACTTATTATAAAGGCTGGTCCAGCTCCTACATTAAAGCACATCATCCGGTTTGCCTGTTCTTTATTTATTAATTTTTCATCCAATAGAGATTTTACATATTTTGCCCCTGACGGATATCCTCCGGTTAAGCCTAAAATTATTGCAGGAGCACTGCATCCGGGGAGATAAAATAATATTTTTGTTATAGGGGAGAATAGTTTGCCGAGCAAAGCTGAAATTCCGGATTTAACCATAAATGAAGATAAAAATATAAAAGGGAAAAGAGAAGGGATAAGGACTTGAATACAAAAAGAAAATCCGGCATTTATGCCAATGGAATAAATATTAGGTTTTGAGATTAAAATTATAAATACTAATGAGAAACAAAATAATATAAATACACGTTTCAAGAAAAAAGAAAAATTTTTTAAATGAGCAAACCAAATGGAATAAAGCATTTAAAGCACCTCACTCTAAATCATATTGCGGATTTGTGATTTTTATAGCAAACTAAGCATATTTATTTTTGAGGTTGCCTTTTTAAAGAAATTAGGTGGTTTTGTGTGAAAGATTTTGGAAATAAACGTAAGAGAAATTATTTTAAAGAAAAAGCAAAGGCGCTTATGGGTATAAAGCAATCGGCTCTTTATTCAATGTTAAACCCTGTGCATTTTGAGATAAATGGTAACAAGGAGGCGATTATAGAAGGGTGTAAATGCATACTTCAATACGACGAAAACGTAGTTAGGATAAGCGTTAAGGGAATGGCAGTTTCTTTTTGCGGAAGAAATTTGACAATTAAATGTTTAACGTCAGATTCGCTAATCGTTCAAGGTTTTATTACATCTATGGAATTTTCAACTTAGGGTGATGCATATTGCTTGTAAAGATAATTAGATGGTTATTAGGCTGTGTCAGATTCAGGCTAAGTGGAGGGTTTACCGAGAGATTTGTAAATCTTTCGGTTAAAAACAGAATAAGTATACGTAATATAAAAAGAATTAAACATGGAATAGAAGGAGAGGTGGCTGCAAAGGAATACTTTTTACTTAGAAAACTTGCAAAAGATTGTGGCTGTAAAGTAAGGATATCAAAAAAGTTTGGTTACCCATTTAAAATAAAAAGATATAAAAAACGAAAAGGCATTTTTGTGGGATTTATATTTTTTGCCGTGATTTTATATTCACTTTCATCATATATCTGGAGTGTAGATGTTAAAGGGAACTCTAACATACCTACAGAGGAAATTTTAAATGTAATGGATGAACTTGGTGTTTCGGGAGGGTCCTTAAAAAAGAGAATAAATATACCTATGGTGCGTCAAGGAGCCATGCTTAAACTCCCGGGAGTTTCTTGGATATCCGTAAACGTTGCCGGGAGCCATGCCGATATTCTTGTCAAAGAAAAGATAGAAGCACCACAAATCACGCATGAAAGCAGTCCTTGCGACATAAAAGCGGTATGCGATGGTAAAATAGATAGAATAGAGACTTATAATGGAACACCGGCAGTGAATGCTGGAGATGCAGTTTTAAAGGGGCAGCTTTTAATAAGTGGGATAGTGGAAAATCTATTTGGTTCAAGCTCTTTTGTGCATTCTGACGGAAAAGTTTATGCTTACACAAAGAGAACTATAAAAGAGGAGGTGAAACTTTCCCAAGAAAAGGCGATTGATACAGGAAAAGTTAGAAAAAAGTACCGCATAAAAATTTTGGGGCTTGAAATACCTTTTGGTTTGTGGTATAAAGCAAACGAAACAGATAGGAGTGAGTTTTATTCGAACAAGTTACATATAGGCAAAATAAGCCTTCCTATTGTTTTTTATCAAGAGAACAGGTATGAGCAGATTTATGATATAGTTAACCTAAATTATGAAGATGCGCTCAATGAGGCAAAGAAACTTATCGATAAAAGGGAAAAAGAAGAGCTAAAAGATAAGGAAATTTTGAGTATGTGTTCAGAAGACAAAGAAGAAAACGGGGCTTGTGTGGTTTTGGCTGAATATAATTGCTTGGAGGATATAGGCCAAAAAGAAGAAATTCAGCTTAATTAATCATTAATAAGGAAGTGGGATTTTAAAAGTAAGGATAAACTATATTTAATGAAAACCAAATAGGTAAAAATTTAGTAAATAAAAGAATAATTTTAGAATTTTTTATATACAGTTCTAAAAAACTTAAAAAATTCAATTATTATTAAATATATGTTTGACAAAGTATAAGAATTTTATTATAATATAAATTAAAGGTATAAATAATCTCTATTTAGTTTTTGATGTTGATATCAAAAATACTGTTTTTTATTTATTAATTAGGAAAAGTAGGTTTGTTTTTGGCTTTAGTGAAAGAAAGGATGACATTTTTAATGGCAGTAGACAGGATTAGAGTAATAATAACAAATAAACAGAAAGAGATAAAAATCCCTACTGGACTACGGATGCTTATACGCAGATGTTGTAACGCTGTGCTTAAACTTGAGGAGTTTGAAGGGTCTGCAGAAATAAATATCATTTTGGTTGACAATGAATACATAAAAAATTTAAATAAGCAACACAGGGATAAAGACATGGTAACTGATGTTTTATCGTTCCCGATGGGTAAAGATGGTAAATATGAAATTAACCCAGAAACAGGAGCGAAAGTGCTGGGAGATGTAGTCGTGTCAATGGAAAAGGTTGTTGAACAGTACCGTTCATATGGTCATTCTATGCAGAGGGAAATTGCTTATTTAGTGGCGCATGGAGTTCTACATATTTTAGGGTATGATCATGAAAGCAGCGGTTTGGAAAAGGTAAAAATGCGTGAAAAAGAAGAAAAGGTGATGGCGCTATTAGGTTTGCCGTGTACATCTTCGTATGTTTTATCTGATGATAATTAGATTGAGCAGTTAGCTTTTTTTATTAGCTATCTTAGTAGTATTTTATATTACTAAGATATTTGCTGTGTAGAGAGGAGGGACATTAAAATCGAACTGTTTATGTCCAATAAATCAGAAAGTATAAAGACTAAATCGGTGTTTTTACCAATATTAGGAAGGCCTAACGCTGGAAAATCCTCACTTCTTAATATGTTGATAAATAAAAAAATTTCTATTGTATGCCCAAAGCCACAGACGACGAGGAACAGAGTACATGGAATATTGACCGACAAGGATACACAGCTTGTTTTTATGGATGTCCCGGGTTTTCTTAAACCGAAGACTGTTCTCGATGATTACATGGAAAAAGAAATTGACACCGCCATAAAAGGTGCTGACGCTTATCTGTATTTAGTGGACGCTAAAAGTGGGATTACGAGAATTGATAAAATGATGCTCGGTAACTTAAAAAATCTGAAAAAGCCTTCAATTATTGCTATAAATAAGATAGATTTGGTAAAGCATAAGTCCTATTTATTGAAACAAATAGAAGAACTTAGTACTATTTTTGACGATTCAGAGATTTTGCTAATTTCTGCAAAAACTGGATATGGGAAACAGCTGTTGCTAGATAAAATAAAAGAAATGGCTAAACCTTCAATATTTTATTTTCCGTGTGAAGAAACGACTGACCAGAGCGTTTCTAAAATGGTGGAAGAAATAGTAAGAGAAAAGATTCTGTATTTTTTAGACAAAGAGATTCCTCATGGAGTTGCAGTTTTTGTTGAACATATAAATAAACAAAAAAACAAATTAACTAATATAAATGCTACGATATTTTGCGAACGGGACAGTCACAAGGGGATTATTATTGGGAAAAATGGTTTAATGCTTAAAAAAATAGGAACTCATGCAAGGGCTGATATTGAAAAGAATTTATGTGGAAAAGTTAATTTGCAATTATGGGTTAAAGTAAAGGAAAATTGGAAAAATAGAGAGGGAATATTACGGGAGCTAGGTTATATAGATTAAATTATAGGCCTTGTCGATGCTCAATATGTGAGAAATTTGCATTTAAAATGTTTATGATAAAGAGTAATTATAGCCTGAATTGTAAAAGAGAAATCAAAATTGCTGTGGATTTTGTTTAAATGTAATGTTTCTGACTTTTTCAAGTTTGACTGTTTGAATTATTTGATAAAATTGCCTAATTTAGACGGGAGGATATAAAATGCATATCCAACTAAACGGACTGGTGATAAAGGAGGAAAACATAGGAGAGAGCAATAAAATTGTAACCTTTCTTACGGACCAGAGAGGAATTATACGGGCATTTGTGAAAGGGGCGAGGTCCACAAAAGGGAAAAATTCATGTGCCTCTCAGCTATTTTCATATTCTGAGTTATTGCTTTACTCCGGAAGAGGTGGCTACACGCTTAATGAAGCGGAAATAAAAGAGTCGTTTCTGGGTTTAAGGGAGGATATGTGCAAATTAGCTTTG
>CATOLC010000036.1 GCA_951800855.1 uncultured Ruminococcus sp. | reverse complement strand
AAAATGGGGCTGGCAAGAGTACTCTTATGAATATTTTGTGTGGGCTTTATCATGCAGATGAGGGAGAAATATATATTGATGGGGAACCAAAATACATAAAAAATGCTGCGGCTGCGATTGATATGGGGATTGGAATGGTTCACCAGCATTTTATGCTTATAGATAAATTTACTGTTATGCAAAATATAATTTTAGGTAAAGAAACAACTGGACGTTTTGGGATATTAAAAACTCGAAGGTCCAGGAAAAAAATTAAGGAGATTATTGCCAAGTATAAATTAAACGTAGACCTAGATGCAAAGGGAAGAGATATTTCTGTAGGTATGCAACAAAAAGTTGAAATACTAAAAGCACTCTACAGAGGGGCAAAGCTTCTTATTTTAGACGAACCTACAGCCGTGTTAACGCCACTTGAGGTGGATGAGTTGATAGAAATTATGAAAAGTTTAGTAAAAGATGGTAAAGCAATTATTATTATAACTCATAAGCTTAAAGAAATAAAAAAGTCGGCTGATGATTGTACTGTGATAAGAAAAGGACGGTTCATAGACCGAGTAAAAGTGGCTAATGAGACAACAAAAAGTTTAGCTCAAAAGATGGTCGGCAGGGAAGTTAGGCTCACAGTTGAAAAAACACCGGCTAAATTAGGTGAAAAGATATTTGAAATAAACAATCTTCATGTAAGGTGTGCAAGAGGAATAGAGACAGTGAAGGGATTTTCACTATCTATAAGACGTGGTGAAATCGTTGGGCTTGCCGGGATAGAAGGCAATGGACAAAAAGAGCTTATAGAAGCACTTATATCGGCAAGAAATGTAGAATCAGGGACTATAAAGCTTAATAATGTGGAAATTCAAAATACTTCACCTGCAAATGTTTTAAAGCAAGGAGTTTCTATAATACATGATGATAGACATAAATATGGAGTGATTTTGGACTTTACTGTGGCCGAAAATGCAATACTTGAAAAATATAAGTCTAAGCCTTATAGCAATAGAAAGATGATAAATGAGAAAGAAAGGGATAAATTCACAAAAGAGCTGATAAAGGAATACGATATTAGACCACAGAATTGTGAAAATTTATCAATTCGGAGTTTGTCGGGAGGAAATCAACAAAAATTAGTTATTGGCAGAGAAATATCTAACGAGCCAGACCTTTTAATTGCAGTACAACCGACGAGAGGGCTTGATGTTGGGGCAATAGAATACGTTCATAGAACGCTTGTCAATTTGAGAGATAAAAACAAGGCAATACTTCTTATTTCTTTGGAACTTGATGAAATTATGGATTTGTCGGACACTGTAGCAGTTCTATATGATGGAGCAGTAAACGGAGTTTTTAAAAGAGAAGAAGTGGATGAAAATCTTGTGGGATTATTAATGGCTGGAGGACAAGAAAATGAAAAATGTTGCTAGTATTTTGGAAAAGCCGGTCGTTTCTACGATAATATCTATATTTTTAGGATTTTTGGTTGCATTTTTAATTTTATTTGTAGCGGGATACAATCCTTTAGATGCAGTTTTAACTTTTTTTAATGCAATTTTTTCCAAACCTAAGTTTATAACTAATGTTATAATAAAAAGCTCTCCATTGATACTTACAGGCCTAAGTGCTGCTTTTGCCTTTAAGACAGGGCTTTTTAATATAGGTGCAGAGGGTCAGTACATAGTTGCAACAGTTGCATCCACATTAGTGGGAATTATATTTAATTTTCATCCCATAATTCAAATTCCATTGGTTATACTTTCAGGAGTGGCAGCAGGTGCTGTTTTAGGCGGGATTGTAGGTTTTCTTAAAGCAAAATTTGGGATACACGAAGTAATAACAAGTATAATGTTTAACTGGATTTCACTTTATCTTTGCAATTATGTGGCAAATTCAGAGTTTTTTCATAAACCTGAAAGCAATGGTACTTACCCTATAAATAAATCTGGGATAAGCATGTTATTTTACGATTGGAAATTTTCGGAGCAAGGCAGAAGATTTTTGAAGGAAAACCCTTTTTTGAATGAGGTGCTTTTAAAAACGGATTTAAGCTTAAACTTTTTAATTGCAGTCATTGCAGCTATTATTACATGGATAATTATATATAAAACTACACTAGGGTTTGAGCTAAGAGCTGTGGGATTAAACCATCATGCTGCACTTAATGCAGGAATAAAAGTAAGACGGAATGTGGTCTTTTCAATGCTTGTGGCAGGGGCACTTGCGGGTTTGGCAGGAGCACTTACGATAAGTGGGACTTCCAATAATAGCGTACAAATTCTTTCTGTTTTTGAAAATAATGGTTTTAATGGTTTAGCTGTTGCACTTATAGCACGAAGTTCTCCATTAGGGTGTATTTTTGCTGGACTTATTTTCAGCGCACTGATATATGCTGGGCAGGCTTTGCAGTTTAAAATAGGAATACCATCAGAAATAATCAATATCGTAATAGGAGTTATAGTGTTTTTTATAGCAATAACAAGGATATTGCCGATTATTGTAGAGAGAGTCTACGCTCAGAGGAGGTCAGAAAATGTTAAATAATTTATTATTTATTCTTACAATAACTTTTATAAATTCTGTACCCTTAACACTTGCAGCTTTAGGCGGAGTCATTTGTGAAAAATCCGGAGTTGTGAATATTGGAATTGAAGGAATGATGAGTATCGGGGCATTTACAGGGGCTGCCGTTGGATATTATACGGGAAGCGTATGGTTAGGATTGATTTTCGCAGGTTTGGCTGGAGGCCTTCTTGCACTTTTGCATGCAATAGCATCTATCACTTTCCAAGCAGATCAGACGGTTTCGGGAATAGCTATAAATCTTATTGGGCCAGGATTAGCTATGTTTTTATCAAGGATATTTTTTGCAGGGGCAACAACTACAATACCTGTACCACAAAAATTCCCTAAAATATTTTCCTCTTTAGCAAACAAACATGAAATTCTTAATAATATTAATCTTGACATGACTGTCCCGCTTTCTTTTTCAGTGGTACTTATTACGTGGTTTGTTATGTATAAAACTAAGTGGGGGTTAAGGATTCGTGCACTTGGTGAGCATCCTGCCGCAGTAGATTCGGTTGGAGTTTCTGTTTATAGAACCAGGTATATTTGCGTTGCTTTGTCTGGGATTTTAGCTGGAATAGGCGGGGCGTCGGTTACTTTAGCAATAGTATCTCAGTTTACGCCTTCAGCGATAAGCGGACAAGGATTTATAGCATTAGCTGCGGTGATTTTTGGGAAATGGAAACCATTTGGTGCATATTTTGCATGTTTATTTTTTGGGTTTGCACAGGCACTTGTTGTCTTAATCGGCGGGGAAGGGAGCGTTATTTCATCGGATCTTCTAATGATGTTACCATACTTATTGACTGTATTGATTCTTATCTTATTTGTTGGAAGGTCTTCTGCACCGAAAGCTTCAGGTAAACCCTATCAAAGAGGTTCGAGATAATAATTTTTAGGAGAGATTTTTTTGGAGAATTCTTTAAAAGTCAGAGATATACTTAAAACAGTTGACCATACGCTGCTTTCTCAGACTGCGGTGTTTAATGATATTCAAAAACTTTGTGATGAAGCAATGGAATACAAGACTGCGTCTGTGTGCATTGCCCCTTCTTATGTGGAACAGGCTAAAAAATATGTTAAAAATAATCTAAAAATTTGTACAGTGATAGGATTTCCAAATGGCTACAATACAACAGCTACAAAAATATTTGAGACAAATGAAGCTCTTGAAAACGGTGCTGATGAGATTGATACGGTAATAAATATCACTTGGCTTAAGGATAAAGAGTTTTCAAAAATAGAAGAAGAAATTAAAAAGCTTAAATTATTATGCAAAGATAAAATTTTAAAAGTAATAATAGAAACATGCTTATTAAATTTAGAAGAAAAAATAACTATGTGTAAGATTATATCGCAAAGTGGAGCAGATTATATAAAAACATCAACAGGATTTTCAAAATCTGGGGCAAATCTAGAAGACATAAAACTTTTTTCAAAACATATAGCCCGTCATGTAAAAATAAAAGCGGCAGGTGGTATTAATTCATTAAAGGCAGCGGATGAATTCATAAATGCGGGGGCGTCAAGGCTAGGGTCAAGTAAAATTGTCGCTTTGGCAAAAGAGTATGGTGTTTAAGAGCTGGAGTTGAAAAATTTATGAGAATGTATGATATAATTGAAAAGAAACGAAATGGCAATGAGCTTAATAAAGAAGAAATAGACTTTTTTATTAGTGGATATGTAAAAGAAGAAATTCCGGACTATCAAGTTTCGGCGTTACTTATGGCAATTTGCATAAATGGAATGACCAATGAGGAAACATCGGAACTTACCAAAGCGATGCTAGAATCGGGAGAAAAAATAGATTTATCTGCAATTCCAGGAATAAAAGTGGATAAACATAGCACTGGAGGAGTAGGAGATAAAACTACACTTATAGTTTTGCCGATAGTTTCAGTTTACGGAGTCCATATTCCGAAAATGTCTGGTAGAGGGCTAGGATATACCGGAGGTACAATAGATAAGCTGGAATCTGTTCCGGGATTTAAGTTTTCTTTAGATAAAGAGCAGTTTTTCAGTACCGTAAATCGAGTAGGTTTTAGCATAACTCATCAGTCTGGGAATCTTGTGCCTGCAGATAAAAAAATCTATGCTTTGCGTGATGTAACTGCAACAGTTGAGAGCATTCCTTTAATTGCATCAAGTATTATGAGTAAAAAGCTAGCACTTGGCTCAGACTGTATTTTATTAGACGTAAAAACCGGCAGAGGGGCCTTTATGAAAGATTTTGAGTCTTCTCTGAGTCTTGCAAAAACAATGGTAGAAATTGGTAAATCTTTCCAAAAGGAGACAGTAGCAATAATTACCGATATGGACTCTCCTTTAGGTAATGCAGTTGGTAATTCTTTGGAGGTTATAGAAGCATGCGAAACCTTAAAAGGGAAAGGTCCGGAAGATTTAACAAAACTGTCTATTTATCTTGCTGCTAATATGCTGTATTTAGCGGGTAAAGGAAGTTTAAGCAAGTGTAAAGAACTGGCCTCTAATGCCATACAGAGTGGTACAGCATTTTTAAAATTTAAAGGGTTGATATCCGAACAAGGCGGAGATACTGAGGTTTTGGATAATTATGTTAAATTTCCCCAAGCTAAATTTTCCGAAGAGATAGTTTCTGATAGCGAAGGGTATATAAATAATTTGGATGCAGAAAAATGCGGGCTTGTATCGGTTATTTTAGGTGCTGGCAGAGAAAATAAAGATTCAGAAATAGATCTTTCGGCAGGAATATTATTTAACAAAAAAAGAGGAGATTATATAAAACAAGGCGATACAATTGCTAAGATTTATTCATCTGACACAAAAAAACTTGCTTTGGCCAAAAAAGTAATGTATGAGTCATTTGAGATAAATAAATCCACACCGGCGGTATTACCATTAATCCAAGCTAGAGTAACAAAAGACGGAATAGAGAGATTTATCCGTTAAAAATTATTAAGAACCTTAATTAAATTTTATAACCACCCCCCTTTCTTGTACAAAAAGGGGGGGGATTGTAATAAAATTTAATATAAAGAGACGTTTATGAAGCTGTCTTTTGATGAATATAAGATTTTGCTTTATTAATTTTCTCTTGAAACCAAGGTTTGCATTGAGAAAAAATTGCACAACAGAATATACTTACTACAGTAGAGACAACTATTATTTTAAGAGTATCCATAATATCACCTCTATTAAATTATATCATTTACATTGTAAAAAAGCAAGTGAAAATTAAAATTCATAGAAAAAATAGTTAAATATACTAAATTTAAGTGGGAACTATATAATTAATTTTTAAAAAAATTTATCCTAAGAAAGAAAATTTTAAAAATAATTTTGAGGAATTTTTAATTTATCTTGACTAAATTTGTCTCATTTTGTATACTTTAATATATAAATGTTATTAAAAATAATTAAAAGGAGTATTACAAATGGTTTCAAAGCTTTATAGTATGGGGTTAATTGGCGTAGAAGCATTTTTGGTTACTGTAGAATCTGATGTTTCAAAAGGGCTACCATGTTTTGATATTGTAGGTCTGCCCGATACATCTGTAAAGGAGTCTAGAGAGAGGGTGCGCTCTTCATTAAAAAATTGCGGATTTCAGTTTCCTTCTGGCCGAATAACAATAAATCTTGCTCCAGCTGATACAAAAAAGGAAGGACCGCTTTATGATTTAGCTATATTAGTTTCTTTGCTGAGGTCCAGCGAACAGCTAAACAGTAAAAATTTTGACTTCGATTCATCTATATTTGTTGGAGAGCTTTCATTAAATGGGGAACTAAATGCAGTAAACGGGGTTTTACCTATGGTTCTGGAGGCAAAGAAGAAAGGGTTTGCAAATATATTTGTACCTTTTTCAAATGCTGGAGAAGGAGCAGCCATCCAAGGAATAAATGTTTTCCCGATAAACAATGTGAATTCATTAATAATGCATATTTTAGGGGAAAAACCAATACTTCCTCAAAAAAGAACATTGATTGTTAAACAAAAGAAAAAATACATGCCTGATTTTTCAGAAGTAAAAGGGCAATATGGGGCGAAAAGGGCTTTGGAGATTGCAGCAGCTGGGGGACATAATGTTATTTTGATAGGTCCTCCGGGCTCAGGGAAGAGCATGCTTGCCAAAAGAGTCCCAGCAATTTTACCAGAGATGACCTTTGATGAGATGATTGAGACGACCAAAGTATACTCTATTTCGGGGACATTGGATAAAGATTATCCTCTTGTGACCAACAGGCCATTTAGAGCACCGCATCATACTGTGTCCCCGGCAGGTTTATCAGGTGGAGGGCGAATACCTCATCCGGGGGAAATTTCTCTTGCGCATAATGGCGTTTTGTTTTTAGATGAGCTTCCGGAGTTTTCAAGGAGCTCAATGGAGGTTTTAAGGCAACCGCTAGAAGATGGCACTATAACAATATCCAGAGCCCGTTCCACGCTAACTTATCCTTGCTCAATAATTTTAATAGCAGCGATGAATCCCTGCCCTTGTGGGCATTTCAATCATACGGGGGGTTCATGTATATGCTCACCAAAGGCGGTGTCAAAGTATCTTTCTAAAGTATCCGGACCACTTTTGGATAGATTTGATTTGCATATAGAAGTTATGGCGGTAAGTTATGAAAATATGGCATCGAATGAGTTAGCGGAGACTTCAAAGCAAATAAAAAAAAGAGTGGACAAAGCCCGGGAAATGCAAAATAATAGATACAAAGATTTAAATATTATTTGCAATGCTAGGTTATCACCAGAGGTCATGAATAAAGTGTGTAGATTAACAGATACAGCAAAAGAAATTTTGAAAAATGCCTTTACAAAATTAGGACTCTCTGCGAGAGCGTATGATAAAATTTTAAAAATTTCCAGGACAATTGCAGATTTAGAGATGAGTGAAGAAATCCGTATGGAGCATGTTGCCGAGGCTATACAGTATAGAAGTTTAGATAGGAAATATTGGCTGAAGGATGTATGAAGACTTTATTCGTAGCATTCTTATAGCCAAAAATATCTTAAAAACTTTTAAAATTTTTTTATTCAATTTTGTTCAGTATAAAATGCAATAGTGATTTTAAGGAAAAAGTTTGACTTAACATAAAAAAGTCAAGGTAGCTAAAGTAAATGAGTATGGGAATGGAAATGTGTTTCTGATGGTTAAAAAATAATTTACTTAATGTAAAGTCTATATTTATATAAAAATTACAAAACATTCTAATATTTTAGAAGAAAAGGGTAAAACTTATATAGAAGAAAGAACATTAGGAGGTATTTTTTATGTGCAGAAAATTAGTGGGTTTTATAAAATGTATAGGAGTTTTGATTTTGGTTGGAATGGGGCTTGGTTCAATTATCCTTTGGAAGATAAAGGAAGACAAAAAGGAAAAAAATGTAAAAAGAAAAGCCAGAAAGGCTTTAAATGCAATTGAAGATATAATGAATGATGTACAAGATGCGTTTAAAAGAAGTTAAAAATATTTAGAATTATAATGTTAAAAACAAACAAAAGGAGAAACTAGAAACTCTCCTTTTGTTCTAAGATTGACCTTGTGAATATAAATAGAATATCC
>CATOLC010000035.1 GCA_951800855.1 uncultured Ruminococcus sp. | reverse complement strand
GAATAGCGCTATCCCATCCGGAAATTGCATTCAGTTTTATCAGAGACGGAAAGTTTACAATGAATACTCAAGGAGATGGGGAACTTTTTTCTTGCATATATTCAATTTATGGAAAAAATATTGCCGATTATATGGTTCCGGTTGAGTATAATTTAAATGGGATTAGTTTGAAAGGATTTATAAGCAGACCCGAAGCTGCAAGGCCAAGCCGGACACTTCAAAACTTTTTTGTGAATAATAGATTTGTTAAATCAAAAATTGCATCATCGGCACTGGAAGAAGCGTTTAAAGGTTTTGTTATGGTAGGCAAACACCCGCTTTGTGTGCTTTATCTGGATGTTCTTTGCGAAACTGTGGATGTAAATGTTCATCCAGCGAAGACAGAAGTTAGATTTATAAATGAAAAAGCGATATATGAAACTGTTTATTATGGAGTAAAATCTGCATTGATGCGCGATAATAGAAAAAAAGAGATAAAACTTTCAATAGAAAATAAAACAGATACACTTAAAAACTCTCAGGAAAAAAATATTATAAAAGACTTGGCTAAAAATAAAATCACTGAAATAAACTCCATCTCTTTAGAAGAGAAAAAGTGTGATGAGATTCGACCACGAAACAGCCCAAAATTAGATATTGAATACAGCGATGACGATGAAAACTTGGATACAGAAAACTCAAATAAGAACTTCGGGTCAAATTTCACTTCGAAAATCATCAAAAATTTAAATACTTCCCCTCTTAATATTGATTTTAAATTAAATGATTGCAGCAGTAATTTTCCTTTTAATTTTGAAAGTTTTGAAAAAAAAGAGAGAGAAGATTGTTCGGGGAAAAATAATGGTATTTATAGTAAAATTAATATTTCGGAAGATATTATAAGTTCAAATAAAAAAAGTGAAACTTTTAAAGCAGATTTAGAACATATTAGTCCAAATAAAAACAATGTACAAGAAAATACAGAAAACCTATCCCTAAACATCTTTAAAGGCATAGAAGATGTCTCTAAAAATATATTGGGAGAAATTTTTGATTGCTATATCTTAGCTCAAGAAAATGATAAATTGATTTTTATAGATAAACATGCTGCACATGAGCGGATTTTATATAACGAACTCAAGAAAAATGCAGAAAAAGACGATAAGGACGTGCCCTCTCAGACTTTGCTCGAACCTATTGCGGTTTCTTTGGATAAAATCTGCTACTCTGCATTGCTGCAAAACTTAGATTTAACAAAAAAATCTGGGTATCAGATTGAGGATTTCGGAAATGGTGTAGTAATAGTGAGAAGTGCCCCTGTTTATTTAAGAATTTCGGACATTGAAAGTGCAGTTATAGAAATCGCAGAATATTTAATGAAAAATAGAACAAACATTAATACTCAGTATCTTGATTGGATTTATCACAATATTGCCTGCAGGGCAGCAATTAAAGCTGGAAAAAAAAGTTCAAGGGAAGAAATAGAGAAACTTATCAGAACGCTTGAAAAAAATCCCGATATAATGTATTGCCCGCATGGAAGACCTATATATATTGAACTAAAAAAGAAGGATATAGAGAAACACTTCGGGAGAAATTAATGGAAAATACAAAAAAAACAGAAAAAAACCCAAATAAAATACCAATTATAGCAATTGTGGGACCTACAGCGTCCGGCAAAACAGAACTCTCAATTGAAATTGCTAAAAAGTTTTCCGGGGAAATTATTTCCGTGGATTCAATGCAGATATATAAAGAATTTAAAATTTGTACAGCAAAACCTAATGAATCTCAGCTAAAAGCCATTAAACATTATTTGATAGATGAAATTTCGGTCAAAGATAGCTTTAGTGTAGCAGATTATGCAGAAAAAGCACGGTGCTGTGCCGAAGAAATATGGCAAAAAGGAAAAAACCCGATTGTTGTAGGAGGAACAGGCCTGTATTTAGATGCATTTTTAGGTGATTTTGCACTTGAAACAAAACAAGCAAATCCTATAATCCGAGAAAAACTTCTAAAAAGAGCAATGAATGATAAAGGAGAGCTCTTTTTGGAGCTTACTCAGATAGATCCAATAAGTGCAAATAAGATACATCCTAATGATTTAAAAAGAACTGTGCGAGCTTTGGAGTTTTATTATTCTTTTGGATATTCTATTTCTGAGCAAACAAAAAGAACTCAATGTCGGCCGTCACTGTATAAAACTACATTTATAGGTTTGAATTTTAAAAACAGGGGAATTTTGCACGATAGAATTGAAAAGCGAGTAGATGAAATGTTTAAACAGGGACTTATTAAAGAAACAGAAAACATTTTAAAAGGCTCTATAGGTAAAACGGCGTCTGCAGCAATAGGGTATAAAGAAATCATTCCATATCTAAAAGGAGAAGTACTGTTAGCAGAGGCTGAAAAAAGCATAAAGAAAGAAACCAAAGCCTATGCAAAACGCCAAATTACTTGGTTTAAAAGAAACAAAAACATACATTGGATTTATATAGACGAGTATAATTCGTTTTCCCAGGTGATTTCAGAGGCCTTTAAAATTGTAAAAGAAGGAGGGTTTAAGCTAGCATGAAAAAAAGATGGCTTGTAGTAGTTTTATGTTTAGGAGCTATAGGGTGCTTTTTTTATAATTTTTGTTTGCCAAAAATATGTTTACATAAAACGGAGCCTGCTGAATGTATGTTTGTAGAAGAAATTATTAAAACCGATGGTTTTTTGGTTTTCGATGAGACTGTTATAGATGTTAATAAAGGAGCAGGAGCAGTTTATAGGTTAAATGATGGTGAGAAGGTTTCAAAAGGGGGAATTATAGCTGATATATACGAGAATACAAATGATGCTGATATTGAGAAGCAAATTGAAGATATAGATGAAGATATTAAGTTAATGGAATCTATTAGTAAAACTGAAGCATGCGATGTAAGAAAACCAGATGTTATTGATTCGGAAATAAATAAAACAATCATAGAAATGCAGGTTTCTCTTACAAAATCTAATTATCAGGATGTTTTCCAAAGGCGAAATGAATTACTTAAGCTTATGAGTGAAAAAAAGATGTCGAACGGGAAAAAAGAAGATTTTACGACTAAAATAGATAATTTAGCAGAAGAAAAGAAAAGTTTAGAAGCTAGTATTTCCGGGAAAAAACAAAGCTTTTTATCGCCTTTTGCAGGATATTTTGTAAGTTTTTCGGACGGATATGAAAATTCTATAAGCTATAATGACATTAAAAAATCGAATTTCAAAAACTTTGATGCAGAAAACTTAAAAGTAAACAAAAAGGATAAATGTTTAGGGAAAATTATCACCTCAGGAGATTGGTACATGGTTTGCAAAATTTCTGAGGATGAAAAACAAAAACTTAAAAAAGGAATGGAATGCCAGATTAAAATACCATCTGCAGACAATAGGGATATGCCTTGTACGGTAAATGATTTAATTTCATTAGATTCAGGCGAAAATATTGCTGTGATATGCTGTAATTACATAAGCAGAGAAATATTCTCTTTTAGAAAAGGGGAAATTCATCTTAAAATAGGAGAATATTATGGCTACAAATTGAAAAAAAGCGCTGTTCACTATAAAGATTTGGAGGATATAGAGCAAAACCCATGTAATTTAATAGGAGTGAGCGTAAAATATGGTAATTCGGTGATGTTCAAGAGGATAAATATAATTTATTCAGAGGCTGAATTCGTAGTAGTTTCAGAAAGTGACCCTGATGAGGAGAATAGTGACCAATATATAAAAAGAGGAGATGAAATTATAGTATAAAGTGTTTTTAGAACAGCAAAAGCAAAAATAAAGTAGAAAAATAAAATAGAACAGTTTTTTATGGCTACTTGTTTTTAACCGATTAAGCTATCAACTTTAGACGACTGCATTACTCTTTACAGTTAAAATAAACAATGATAGAATTAATTATAATTGGTAATAATAGTTTCAGTATATTTTTAGACTTTGGGAGAAAATTGGGTTTATATTTAAGGGGGATTTCTATTAATGGCAAAAAAAAAGAAGACTATGGACGGAAATTCTGCGGCAGCGTATGTTTCATATGCTTTTACTGATATTGCAGCGATTTATCCTATTACACCGTCATCTGTAATGGCAGACGAAGTGGATAAATATTCATCGGTAGGCAAAGAAAATTTATTTAAAAATAAAGTAGAAGTGAAAGAAATGCAATCCGAGGCAGGAGCAGCCGGAGCAATGCATGGGGCGTTATCTGCTGGAGCTCTAGCGACTACTTACACTGCTTCACAGGGACTTTTACTAATGCTTCCTAATATGTATAAGATTGCTGGGGAACTTCTTCCGTGTGTTATGCATGTATCGGCAAGAACTTTGGCAACTCACGCTCTTTCTATATTTGGGGACCATTCAGATATATATGCGTGTCGCCAAACGGGATTTGCAATGCTTTGTTCAAATAATCCTCAGGAAGTCATGGATTTATCTGCGGTTGCTCATCTTTCCGCAATAAAGGGCAGAGTTCCATTTCTCCATTTTTTTGATGGATTTAGAACCTCACATGAAATCCAAAAGGTTGAAGTTTGGGATTATGCTGATTTGGGAGAAATGCTTGATTGGCATGCCTTGGATGATTTCAGAAGGAATTCTCTGAACCCGCACCGACCTATAGTTAGAGGTACAGCTCAGAATGATGATATATATTTTCAAGCTCGGGAAGCTTGTAATAGATTTTATGATGAAATACCAAATATTGTTTTGGACTATATGGACGAAGTAACCAAGAGAACTGGCAGAGATTATAAACCATTTAATTATTTTGGAGCTCCGGACGCAGAACGAGTAATAATTGCCATGGGCTCTGTGTGCGATACAATAGAGGAAACTGTTAGTTATCTTGTTTCAAAAGGAGAAAAAGTGGGGCTTGTTAAAGTCAGGCTTTACAGACCTTTTGTCCCCAGGTTTTTAGCAGATGTTCTTCCAAGAACGGTAAGAAAAATATCAGTACTGGACAGAACAAAAGAGCCCGGTTCGGTAGGCGAACCGCTTTATCTGGATGTTTTGGCCGCCTTATCAGAATTTTTTCCCACAGGTATTTCGGTTTTCTCCGGGAGGTATGGGCTTAGCTCAAAAGATACAACTCCGGGTCAGATTACTGCCGTTTACAGGAATATGGACATGGATAATCCCAAAAAAAGATTTACAATAGGAATAGAAGACGATATAACTTATTTATCGCTTGAACCAGATAATGATTTAGACACAGCTCCGGAAGATACAATGGCTTGTAAGTTCTGGGGACTTGGTTCAGATGGAACAATAGGGGCAAATAAAAATTCCATAAAGATAATAGGGGATAGCACTGATATGCATGTACAAGGGTATTTTGCATATGATTCTAAAAAATCAGGGGGAGTTACCATATCACATTTGAGATTTGGGAAAAAGCCTATAAAATCAAGCTATTATGTAAACCATGCAGATTTTATAGCATGCCATAATCCTTCTTATGTGGATAAATATGAAATGGTTCAAGATTTAAAACCCGGAGGCTGTTTTTTGCTTAATTGTGCGTGGAAGGACGATGAGCTGAGCGAGAAACTCCCGTTTGAGATGAAAAAGTTTATTGCAGAAAATAAAATTCGCCTATTTACCATAGACGGAATAAAAATAGGCAGAGAAACCGGACTCGGGGGTAGGATTAACACGGCTCTTCAAGCAGCATTTTTCAAGATAACTGATATAATTGATATTAAAAAAGCTGTAAATCTTATGAAAGATGCAGCTGAGAGTGCATATAGCCATAAAGGTGAAAAAATTGTTCAAATGAACCACACTGCTATTGACAGAGGAATTAAAGATGTACATGAAGTGAAAATTCCGAAGTCTTGGAAAGAGTGCCCTCAAAAAACCGAAACCAATAAAAATTTCATTGAAAATAATGAGAGCAATCAAACAAATCCTGCGCTTAAAAAATATATAGAGAAAATATTAAAACCAGTCAATGCAAGGAAAGGAAACGAACTTCCAGTATCTGCCTTTGTTGATTATGTTGATGGGAGTGTCCCATTGGGTTCTTCTTCATATGAAAAAAGAGGAATTGCAATTGACGTCCCAGAGTGGAAGCCTGAAAACTGTATACAGTGTAATTTTTGTTCATATGTTTGCCCACACGCAGTAATAAGACCAGCAGTTATGAACGAAGAAGAAACAAAAAATGCACCAGATGTAATGAAATATAAAAGCATGACTCAGATGAACGACTTAAATTTTGCAATAACTATTTCTGCAATGGACTGCACCGGATGCGGAAATTGTGCTCAGGTGTGTCCGGGATTTAAAGGAAACAAAGCCCTTGAAATGAAACCATTTCACAGCCAATTAGAAAGTCAAAAGGCATTTAACTATGCTAAGGAGCTTTCGGATAAGCCGGAAGTAAACGAAAAATTCAAAGAGACAACAGTAAAGGGGAGCCAATTTAAAAAACCATTACTTGAATTTTCTGGGGCATGTGCCGGATGCGGTGAAACTTCATACGCAAAGCTTGCAACACAGCTTTTTGGCGACAGAATGTATATCGCTAATGCGACAGGTTGCTCTTCAATTTGGGGAGCGTCAGCTCCATCAATACCTTATACTTTTGACAAAACTGGAAACGGCCCTGCTTGGCAGAATTCTTTATTCGAGGATAATGCGGAATTCGGCTACGGAATGTTTATTGCACAAAACCACATAAGAAATGGTCTTATTGAAATTATAAAAACTATAAAAGAAAAAACATTTGATGAAAATCTTAAGAATTTATGCGAAAACTATCTAGAATGTGTAAATGATGGTGCAAAAAATAAAGAGGTTTCAAAAAATCTGATAAATGAACTTGAAAAAACATGTAAACTGGGCGATGAAGTAAGCGATTTGGCAGTTAAAATTCTTGAGAACAAAGAATATCTTTCCAAAAAATCAGTATGGATGTTTGGAGGTGACGGATGGGCATATGATATAGGATTTGGCGGTCTTGACCATGTTATAGCATTGGGCGGGGATATTAATATTCTAGTTTTTGACACTGAATGTTACTCAAATACCGGAGGTCAAGCATCTAAGGCGACTCCACTTGGTGCTGTTGCAGAATTTGCATCTAAAGGCAAAGCCACAAATAAGAAAGATTTAGCCGCTATGGCAATGACATATGGTAACGCTTATATTGCTCAAGTTGCAATGGGGGCTGACTACAATCAGTGCATAAAAGCATTTTGTGAAGCTGAAAGTTTTAATGGTCCGTCACTTATAATTGCATATTCGCCTTGTGTGAACCATGGTATAAAAACCGGAATGGGATTTTCGAAAAACGAGGAAAAGAGAGCCGTTAACAGCGGATATTGGAATTTATTCAGATTTGATCCAAGGCGTCTTAAGAATGGTCAAAATCCTTTTGTTTTGGACAGCAAAAAAGTTCCTGAAAATTATCATGATTTTATTAATAATGAGATTCGGTATACAGCCTTGATGAAGAAGTTTCCTCAAAGAGCTCAGGATCTTTTCAATAAAGCGGAGCATTTTTCAAAAGAAAAATATAATAATCTTGTAAAATATTCGGAAAATAATAAATAAAAATATTGACGAAATATCTGTAAATAAGTTATTATAATAATGTAACCAATGGAGATTTGTGAAAAAAGCTTAAAATTGTACTTAAAATGTACTTATATTATGGGGTGTTTTTATATTGTTTGAGCTAGTATATTGAATATTTAAGTGGTTTTTGAAAGGCTTATCAAGAGTGTATCTTTATTTGGACGAACGCAAGAGTGAATTTTAATAACAAAAAATTTTATAGAGGATAAATTATATGGGAATATTAGTAAACGCAATGACTCAATGCAGATGTAACTATGGAGCGAACCCTTTGCCCTTGACGTCTGCTAACGTAAGAATTCTTGCAGAAAATAGGCCGGCACTGAATATTATGGATATTCCTAAGGGGACTTTTGGAATATGCAATTCTCCAATGAACCCAGCGGCGGTAGCAGCAAAGGCAGTAGGAGCAACAGCGCCTTGTTCACCAGTATTCTTACCACCGATGTGGCTTCCGGGTTCCCCAAAAGTACTTGTAGGCGGGGCCCCAGCTCTTAACAATTCATGCTCAATGACGTGTACATTAGGCGGTCCCAACTGCGTTATGATACTTCCCCCTGGAGGAGCTACCAGAGTGAGTGTATAGTAATAGTTTTGATACTATAATAAAATTAGATAAAAATTGATTTGTATAGAAAAATATATTATAATATTTTATAAAGAAGAAAGAAGGTGAAACATATAGTAG
>CATOLC010000034.1 GCA_951800855.1 uncultured Ruminococcus sp. | reverse complement strand
ATACATGGTATCCCAGCTTTCGCCAGCTCATTTGCCCCTTTAAATGAACCATCACCACCTATGACTACCACACAGTCAACCCCTTGCTCCCGGCAAACCCTTACAGCTTTTTCAACCCCCTCTGGAGTTTGAAATTCCGGACTCCTTGCCGTATAAAGAATTGTCCCTCCTCTGTGGATTATATCTGAAACCGTCCTTAAATTCATCTCAAACATATCTGCGTTAATTAGTCCATTATAGCCCCTTCTTACTCCCAAAGTGCGTATTCCATTAGATAGTGCCGAACGAACAATTGCACGTATTGCAGCATTCATACCCGGAGCATCGCCTCCGCTTGTTAGTATTGCTATGGTTTTTATTCTCAAAACAGCTCACCTCACGGAAATAAAATTCACTAATTATTATTACTATAAATTACTTTAATAAAAGATTCAATTTTTTACAGCTACATTTTTTTCGCCTATCTGATTTTTAAGTTCATTTACTAAAACCTCATTTAGCTGGACCCACATTTTTCGTGGAGCTAATTTTAAACTTTGTTGGTCTTCAAAAAACATATAAACCGGAGTTGACCCCTCAAATATACTGAGTAAAAGACTTGCTTTGTTATATTCTTCGCACGAATTGCTTTTTAGCCGCAAATAAAGCCCTTTTCGTTTATTATTTTCTTCTTTTCGCTTTTCTAATTTTAGATTCGTTCCAGAATTCACAACCTCGTCTTCTATCGGAGAAACATGCTGACATATAATTCTTAACTCGCCCTCATCTTCAAATCTTATATCTCCTCTTACCACTACAACATTTTCTTCTTTTATATACTTACCAAACTCAGAAAGCGTCCTTGCAAAAACAACCGCTTCCATTGTTCCCGTCAAGTCCTCAAGCTTTAAAAAAGCCATTGTATCGTTGTTTTTTGTAACTTTCAACTTTACAGAAGAAATAACCGCAATAATCTTAACCCTGGTTTTAGCAGAATTTCCATATTTCTCCGGCACAGAATAAATATCTGCTATTTTATCTACCGTCCGGTTTTCTATTGCTTTAGAGTAATCCAAAAGAGGATGTCCTGATATATACATACGTATAATTTCCCTTTCCATTGCCAAAAGTTTGGTTCTGGGAAATTCCTCCAAATCCGGAAAATCTATTTCTTCGGCTTTATCTTCCGACACCACCTCAAAAAAGCCAATTTGTCCTTCAATGTTTTTCTTTTTGTTCTCTGAAATTTCTGCCATCACGTTTTCAACTACACTTAGCATTTGCCTTCGATTTTGCTTAAAACTATCAAGTGAACCGCTTTTAATTAAATTTTCAAGAAGTCTTTTATTAAAATCCTGTCCATACATTCTTTTGCAAAAACTATAAAATGAAGTAAAATTACCGTTTTCTTTTCGTTCGAGTAAAAGTTTGTCTATAAAATTATCTGAAATAGTCTTAATTGCACCCATTCCAAACCTTATTTTATCATTCGAAACCGTAAAATTTCTCTCGCTTTCATTCACGCTTGGTGGCAAAATTTCTATTCCCATTCTTCTGCATTCAGAAATATATTCAAATATCTTATCGCTGAAATTAAAGACACTAGTAAGCAGTGATGCCATAAATTCTCTGGGATATTTACACTTAAGCCAAGCCGTTTGATAAGATATGAACGCATAAGCCGCCGCATGAGATTTGTTAAACGCATACGCAGCAAAACTTTCCATTTGAGAAAAGATTTTCTCGGCAGCTTCCTTATCCACCCCACGTCTGAGACATCCCTCAACAATAATTTTGCCGTTTTCATCTAAAAGCCCATTAATAAAAATATTCTTTTCATGTTCCATTACATCTGCTTTCTTTTTAGACATAGCTCGTCTTACAATATCTGCTCTACCCGCAGAATATCCGGCTAACTCCCGAAATATCTGCATAACTTGTTCCTGATAAACTATACAACCGTATGTAACATCCAATATTTTTGAAAGAGTTGGGTGAAGATATGATATTTTTTCCGGATTATGCTTGTTTGCAATATATGTCTGGATAGAATCCATAGGACCGGGACGGTAAAGAGAAACTATCGCAATAAGGTCCTCGATTTTTTCTGGCCTAAGCTGGGAAAGCACACTTTTCATCCCTGCAGATTCAAATTGAAATACTCCATCTGTCTCTCCACGGGATAACATCTCAAAAACTTCTCTATCCTCGCTGACTGAATTAATATGAAAATCCGGATGTTCACTTTTTATCATCTTTTCAGAATCGCTTATAACTGTAAGTGTTCTGAGTCCTAAAAAATCCATTTTTAAAAGGCCAAGTTCCTCGAGAAGCGTCATTGTGTACTGTGCCACCACGGATTCGTCATTTTTCGCCAAAGGTACATAATTATCAACAGGTTTTTCAGTAATAACAACCCCCGCTGCATGTGTAGACGCATGTCGTGGCAAACCTTCTACCTTTTTAGCCATGTCTATAAATTCTTTTATTTTAATGTCGCTTTGATATACATCCTTTAACTCATTGGATATTTTTAGCGCCTTATCAATTGTCATTCCTATTTCCGTAGGAATAAGCTTAGAAATTTTGTCAGTAGTTGCATAAGGAATCCCTAGAGCCCTTCCCACATCCTTTATTGCAGCTCTCGCCGCCATTGTTCCAAACGTAACTATCTGAGATACATGGTCTTTTCCGTATTTTTTTATAACATAATTTATAACTTCCTGACGTCTTTCATAGCAAAAATCTATATCAAAATCCGGCATACTTACTCGTTCGGGATTTAAAAATCTTTCAAACATCAAATTATACTTAAGCGGGTCAATACCTGTTATTCCTATGCAGTACGCAGCTACGCTCCCAGCCCCAGAGCCTCTCCCTGGACCCACAGGAATACCAGAATTTTTAGCATATTGTACAAAATCCTGAACTATCAAATAGTAATCTACATATCCCATCTCATGTATCGTGGAAAGTTCGTATTCTAGCCGCTCTATTACCGATATATCCGGTTTTTTCCCATAATTTTTATAAAGTCCTTCATAGCACTTTTCTTTAAAATATTCAAAATGACTTTTTCCATCCGGCACTTCAAAATGTGGAAGTTTTGTCTTGCCGAATTCAATCTCAACATTGCATAAATCCTCAATTATTTTTGTATTTTCAATAGCCTCAGGATACTCTGAAAAAAGTTTTTTCATTTCTTCTTCGCTTTTTACATAAAATTGGTCAGATGAAAACTCAAAAGAATCTTTGTCGTTTATCGTATGGTTAGTTTGTATGCATAAAAGTACCTTGTGCATATAAGCGTCATCACTGTTTAAATAGTGGCAATCGTTCGTTGCAACAAGAGGAATACCTGTTTCTTCCGATATCCTCGAAAGCAAAGGAATTATCCTTTTTTGCTCCGGAATACCATGGTCCTGAACTTCCAGATAGAAATTGCCTTCCCCCAAAATTTCTCTGTATTCCTCAGCTGTCTTTTTTGCCTCTTCATAATTGTTATCAGCTAATAACCGTGGGATTTCGCCCGCCAAGCACGCAGAAAGCCCTATAATACCCGTACTATATTTCCTTAATAATTCTTTATCTACCCTTGGTTTGCTGTAAAATCCGGAAATCCAAGCCTCAGATACAATTTTTATTAAATTTTGGTATCCTTCGTTATTTTTACACAGTAAAACCAAATGGAAACTATTCCTGTCAAACTCATTAACCCGGTCAAATCTCGTTCTTCTTGCAAGATAAACTTCACATCCGATTATAGGTTTTATCCCTTCCTTTTTAGCCTGTTTATAAAAATCTATAATTCCATACATAACTCCATGGTCTGTAACTGCAACTGATGTTTGACCCAGTGCTTTAACCTTTTTTATTAGCTCCTTTATTTTGCATGCACCATCTAATAGACTATACTCACTATGAAGATGAAGGTGAGCAAACCCCGGCATCTTATTCCCCCTGTTCCTTTATTCTTAAACACTTAACTGTCTCTCTTGCAATCATTAATTCCTCGTTCGTTGCTATAACAAACACCCTAATTTTTGACTCTTTATCAGAAATTTCGCCTGTTTTTCCAAGAATTTTTTCTTTATTCACCCCTTTGTCTATTCTTATTCCCATAAATGATAAATTCTCACATACGGTTTCCCTGTGTACCCACTGGTTCTCCCCTATACCAGCTGTAAATATCAAAGCATCAAGGCCATTCATCGCTGCAGAATATGCACCTATATATTTAATTATTTGATAATCCATCATTTCATGAGCCAAAATTGCCCTTTTATTTCCTTTTTCTATTGCTTTTATAATTTCTCTGTCATCATTAGATATCCCTGATATCCCCAAAAGGCCAGATTCTCTATTTAAAATTTCATTTACTTCTTTTGGAAGCAAACTCTCTTTTTCTTCAATAAAAGTTACAACCGATGAATCTAAAGAGCCACAACGGGTTCCCATAATTATGCCATCAAGCGGAGTAAATCCCATACTGGTATCGATAGCTTTGCCTTTATCGATTGCAGTAATCGAACATCCGTTCCCCAAATGGCAAGAAATAATCTTTAAATCTTGAAGATTTCTATTTAGCATTTTTGCACACTCTTGGCTTACAAAATTATGAGATGTCCCGTGAAATCCATATTTTCTTATTCCGTATTTTTCATAATATTTATAAGGAATTCCGTACATATAAGACTTAGGTGGCATATTAAAATAAAATGAAGTATCAAACACTGCCACTTGTAAAATACCTCTCCCGAAAAATTCACAACATAGAAAAATAACGTCTAAGCTAGCCTGATTATGAAGGGGAGCAAGCTCTGTTAATTCTTGTATGTCTCTAAGTACTTCGTCATCTATAGGCTGAGCACTTTTAAAATATTTCCCTCCATGAACTACCCTATGACCAATTGCAGAAATATCACCTGGATTTTTAAGATACCCTAGAGCTTCATCAAAAATTAAATTCTTTATAAAGTAAAAGGCATCCCTATGAGATTTTAGCTCAATATCTTTTTCTTTCACATTGTTGTCCTCACAAGTTTGCCATTTTACAAATGATTGCTCTGAGCCAATTTTTTCGCATACTCCTTTAATTAAAACCTTTTCATTCTTCATTTCCATAAGCTCAAATTTTAATGAGGAACTCCCAGCATTAAGCAAAAGCACTTTCAAAATTTCCACCGTCCTCAGATATGCATTTAGGATTAATAATATTATATCCAATTTACATATCAAATGCCATTAAATTATTAATGGGCTACAGAAGAAGTATGCTTTTCCATTAAATATGTAGCTTCTAAGTCAGCAATATGCATTTTTACAGCGAGCGGGAACTTATCGAACGCCAAACTTATCGAAAATCCTCCGCTTTTTGCCGATTCATCAAAACCTCCCATATGCCATCTTATCGCCATCGCCTCTGAAGTTTTCAGCCTCATAAAACGCTCTATCAAAAATACAGATTTTTCTCCATGTCCGTATGGAAAAGCATCTTCAACCTGATAAAACGGTTGCTTCTCCCATGCCCCAGTAATTTCATTTTTTACATTTCTAGTTGACACTTTATAAAACTGCGTCTTACATAAATCATGCAAAAGGGCACAAATCGTAAAACTTTCAAGATTATCCGTTTCACTGTTAAAATATTTTTCAACTAAAACTTTGTAAACATTTAAACTGTGCATAACAAGTCCGCCCTCACAAGCGCAATGAAATTTCGTGCTTGCCGGAGCGATAAAGAAGTCCGTACCTGATATCCAATTTAAAAGTTCTTCGGAACCATCTCGTGATATATTTTTTTTATAAATCTCTATAAACTCATCTTTTAAAGCCATTAACACTAATCATCCTTACGAACAAATTTTTACTCCCACGCTAATAAGGGAACCAAGTACCGCCACTAAACTGGCTGTCCCAATAAAATCTAAAGACTTTTGTACAACCTTTCCAAACAAAGATAAGCTTTCATAATTTATGGGAGCAGATAAGAATCCTATGGTAAGCATAAGCATAAAACAGGGCACACCTACCGCAATAATAATCAATTCTTTTTTTACCTTTTTTAATTTCTGCACTATTTTTTGCCCCATTGTTGTGTCCTCTGAAACTGTAGCACTTGCACTAATGGAGGATACCTTTGCACAAACGACGCCATTTAGGCAAGGCAAAAAGCACATACACATACAACCAAGTATCAATGCAAAAATCTTAAATTTCATAATTTAATTCTCCTTAATTAATATTCTATTTTAAAAAACCACTTTTAAATAATTATTTGTCAATAGCAAATCTCTCCCTTAATTTAATATAGAGAAAGGCTTAATTTTTAAATCGATTAATAAGCATATCCTTTTATTCACATATTTTTATACCTGCGCTAATAAGGGAACAAATCACCGCCAATAAACCACCTGTTCCAAGAGCCTCTAAAGATCTGAATCCAGCCTTTTTAAACCAAGATATATTTTCATAATCTACTGGAGCAGATAGGTTCTCTACGCAAAGCATAGCCACAACACAAGGTACACCTACCGCAATAATAATCAATTCTTTTTTTACCTTTTTTAATTTCTGCACTATTTTTTGCCCCAATGTTGTATCCTCTGAAACTTTAGCACTTGCACTACTGGATGATGTCCTTGCACAAACAACTCCATCCAGGCAAGGCAAAAAGCACATACACATACAACCAAGCAGTAATGCAAAAATCCTAAATTTCATGATTTAATCCCCTTTAAGTAATATTTTATTTGGATTATAATATCTAAATAACTATTTGTCAATATCTAAATACGTAAGACAGAGCTAAAAATAGATAGAAGACAAAAGATAGCGAAAGGAAAAGAAATAAAGAGAAGAAAAAATGATATCAACAAATTTATAAACAGGGTAAATTTGCGGACAAAAAGGATTAAATAACGGCATATGTACTGCAACACACATCCATTTTTGGTTTTTTCTTCTCCTTTTCTAACCACCTCGTGATTAGTTTGCCCAATTCACTATCTATTTTTGCACTGCCATATGTAAAAGTTTCTCGGGCATTAAAATATTGTCAAATGCCAAATTGGAATTATCATTATCCATAAGACATCTGACAAAACAAATTAACTATGCATTCTTTTCATATTGTAACAGCTCCACGCCTCAAGCAAGTAACATATATCTGAGAATAATAGCTTTGTCAAGAATAAAATTACTCTTTTTCAGTTGATTTTCCAATTAAAGATGCTAAATAACCAAAAAATACAGCAGCTGAAATCCCCGCAGCTGTTGAACTTATCCCTCCAGCTATAATTCCAATAGGACCTTCTTTTTGTATCATTTCAACCACTCCCTTAGCCATACTATATCCAAAACCAGATAAAGGAACCGTTGCTCCTGCTCCAGCGTACTGAACTATGGGCTCATAAATGCCAAGAGCTGTGAGAATTACTCCAGCAATAACATAAGAGACCAAAATTCTTGCCGGAGTCAGTTTAGTTTTGTCAATAAGGATCTGAGCAATTAAGCAAAGAAGCCCTCCAACCCAAAAAGCATTAAAATATTCCAAGATATTCTCTCCTTTCGGGATAAATTATCCCCAAAATACTTGGTTTTATTCTATAAATTGTTAAATATAATTAAAATTATTTCAAATATTTTATAGGCAAGTTTATTTAAGCTTATTTCCATAAAATTATTTATAATATTAAGTTAGGCCATAATTCAGTTGTAATATACAAAATTATTAAATCTTATTGATGTTTTAATGTATATATGATACTATATAATTATACATAATATAAATTATGTATAAAAAACTAAAAGGAGTAGAGAGATATGGCTGATATTATAATTGAAACGACATCTAAAAATATTACAATAGCGCCTAAAAATAACAATCTAAAATTGGAACAACTGAATACCCTTTATGCGCAGAGCGTTGAATTCAGCAATAAACTGCAAAAGATATTTAAATTCCAAGAACAACCTGTTCTCCCAGGCGAAAGCAGTTTGGCAAAATTTTCAGTTAGTGAGTTTACTTCCACTTCCAATCCCAAACTAGTGAAACAGCAGCCAACTGAACAAGAAGTTGCATATTTAGCATCTAAAATTGCAAAAAAGTTTAACTTTGAATATAGACATGGACCAGGTAAGTATGACCAACCTATGGAAACCGAACGGACTAAAAACATTCCTATATCATAATAATTTCTGACCGGATTTAAGCCGGTCTTTTATGTTTTTTCTCTTAAAATCCATATAAAAACATTTCGCTGGAACTCCAAATCAACGGGAGTGCCATATGCGTTGATATAAGAAAGTTAAATATGTAAAATCGGTTTTATTGAGTTGGCATTTAAAGAGGTGCTTTACGCTAAAACGCTTGCAGTATTTTTATCAATCTTTCGATACCATATCCTCTTTTAGGGCACTCCCAAATCAACTTATCTATGGAGTACT
>CATOLC010000033.1 GCA_951800855.1 uncultured Ruminococcus sp. | reverse complement strand
GCCTTAGGGCCCAATGCATCTGGGGTTATTTCTGTGTTTCCAAGACCAACAACAAGAATGAGACCGGATTTTGGAATCAGTTTTTTTATTTCGTTGGAGAGTGTCTGTATTCTTTCATCATTGTAATGCAAATAGTCAGTAATAGGGGGCAAAGTGACAGTGATATACCTTCCTTTTGGTTTTCCAATCTTTTTTGCTGCGGTATCACTTTCTATAAGTAATTCAGTAATAGCCGATTTCCCTCTTTTGTTCTCTTTTACTTTTACTCCCTTTATATTTTTATGAATTTCTGTTGCTTCTAATGCCAGATCCGTTCGAAAATTCATAAATATCCTCCTTTTAGCTTATATATAAAAATTAACTGTTATGGGATTATAGAATTAAATTTTCCGGTTAACTAGAAAAATTTTTAAAATATAAAATTATTTTATGCCTATAATATTATTTCAATGCTTGCCATATATATTCATGCGGTTCAGCAGATGAGATTTAGTGGTTCACCAGGTATGTTTTTAGATTGTTGGCATAGCTAAAAAAGATGGAAGGTAAAAGATGTCGAAAGGAAGAGAGATAAAGAGAATGAAAAATCATGTCTAAAGATTTAGAAATGGAGTAGGTTTTGAGAGCAAAATGGGCTAAATAATGACGTAAAAGCCGGTCAGTACGTTTTACAGTATAGGTATGGGCTTTACCCACAATATGGTTTTTAGGGTCAATTAAATTATATGATTCCCAAGCGTCTGTAGTATATGTTTTTATGTTTAACCTTTTTGATTTGCGTTTGCAGAATCCACACTTGTACTAGTTAAGACAGAATTATTACTGGTATTAGTAGTGGTATTATTGTTATTATTACGCAGGCCCAGAGTTAATACAAGTGAAGTGGAAGGTATAGAAACATCAAGCGGTTTAGCCGAAAGCTGAGACAGTTTTATATTTGCAAAGGTAAATAATTGATTATTCGGTAAAACCGATGATAATCGGATATCCTGCGGGCAAAAGGGCCGCATATGGGAAGCGGGAATGCCAAGTTTTTCCGGCGAATGACGAAGCGCTGGAGGTACAGGAAGCTCAGTGCTGAGCAGAGATTTTTTTCTAAAAGTCCAGTGGCGGTAAGTCGAACTATCAACATCTCTTCCAAAATGCTTACAGAACTCAGCATAATATTTCTTACATTCCTCCGAAGCACATCTTATTGATTTGGAATTGTAACCCAGCCTTTGCAAATTGCCATTGATAGCAGACTTACAATTCCCGAAAAATGTTTTTAGACTATTTACGTTTAAAGCAAGGCAATCATTATCTAAAAACATAATCCCTATCAAACATTCTATTTTATTTCTTTCTATAGGGTCGTTTACAGTCGCTAAAAAAACCTTAGTACTTTTAATTAAATTATCCAATGCTCTCGGAAACAAAAATTTGCCATTTTTTTCCTGCAAGAATTTCTGGCGCAATTTACTAACATTTTCTTGATTTTTTTCATTTATCTGGTTATATAAATGATTTTGTGTCAAGGGTACTACTCCATCAGGCCCAGCTGATACTTTCATGCTAAAAATCCCACAGCATAATATTACAGTACAAAACAAAGATATGCCTTTGAATGCACATTTCCATAAATATTTTCCCACTATACTTTTCTCCTTAATTAAATTAATGTTATGATGATAACAAAAAACCAACTATATGTCAACATATAATTATCATAAATTTTTATCTTGTTCTAAACATATTTTGAGTGATAGTGTAAAACTTATACTTTAAATCTTATGGCAGAGCTAAAAGCAGATAGAGGGAGGATAGTGTGGAAAACAAAAGAGATAAAGAGAGTATAGAACATGTCAAAAGGTTTAGAAATGGAATAAGTCTTGCGAGCAAAGGGAGGTAAATAATGTCGCAAAAGCCGGTTAGAGCGTGTTCACATAAAGAGATGACAAGTCGGCGAAAGTCAGATATAATTGTGATATGAAAATAAATAAAAAAACAGATTGAAAAGATAAAAAATCTCATGCCGATCGAGAGGGAACCAGCAAAGATATCAAATCAACAATTCCTAAATGGATTATTGTATATAATAGAAAATGGCTGCAAGTGGAGGGCATTGCCAAAAAAATTCGGGAACTGGCACACGATTTACATGAGATTTAACAGATGGACAAAAAACGGAACTATATAACAGATTTTTCAAGAGCTTCAAAAACAGAATATTATAGACGTTCAAGATGAGATTTTGTGTCTGGACAGCACTAGCATCAAGGTACACCATAATGCTTCTGGGGTCAGAAAAACAATTGGAGATAAAAGCATTGGTCGCTCAAAAGGGGGCTTAAAGACGGAGATACACGCAGTTTGTGCATCTGAAAAATTTGCATTGAAAATTCAGCTTTCCACCGGAAATTGTCACTCTATTTGTTCAAGGCTTTTATCCAATTATATACTGTAATTTGTTTATTTTTATCAGTCTTCCGACTGCTCTTCCGCTGTTCTCTTCATAGAATATTTGTATTGCCTTCCTTTTGGACTCCTTATCATAATTTAATTCCGTTATGAACTTCCTTTTACACTGCTTACACTGATATGGCTGTTTTCCTCTTGGTTTTCCTGCTTTCCATATCTCTTCGTTCCCACATCCTGGGCATTTTATATTTTTTATAATTCTTATTTTATCATATTATCTCCCTCTTGATCCCTCCCTTGTAGAGTGAATTATTGATTTAAAATTTAAATAATGATATAATTTTTTAAATTTAATTAGTTTTAGGAGGGAGAAAAGTCTTTTGGTACTGCTGTTTTCCTTGATAATTTATATATTGCAAACATTGCTTCCCTTTTTGGCAATTATCATTATATATAATTGCTTTAAGACTTTAAGAGTAAATACCAGAAAGGACAGCCCCCTTATTTTATTAGTTAACAAAAATACTAAAGAAAAAATTCCTATAATACATTGGGAAAATTCGATAGGGAGGAGCCGGAGTTCGGATATTATTCTCGATGGGATAACTGTTTCACGTGACCACGCAGTTTTGTTCCGGAGGGATGAAGGATGGATTATATCAGATACAGGCTCGAAAACAGGAATTTACATAAACGGCAATAAGGTTAATGGAAGCAAAAAAGTTTCTCCAGGTGATACTGTTGATATAGGCGGCAATAAATTAGTCCTTGAGAGGTTAGAAGATAATAAAATTTTAAAAAAATCTGAAAAGCTTGAAAATAAATCGGAGCCTAGTGTGGCGTCTTCGGGAGCACTGCTTGCTTTAGTGGCAGTTTTCCATTTTATTGCAGCGTTTACTGTTTGCTTTCAGGCTACACAGATTAAATTTGAACCGGCAATAGCTTTTGGCCTAATTACTGGCATTGGATGGCTGTTTTTTATTATTACCCGATATGTTTTTGGGCGTGTTGGGTTCGAACTTGAAGCTTTAGCCCTCTTTTTGAGTGGGATAGGAATACTTACTGCAAGTACAGTAGACTTGAAGGCAATATATATTCAGGCGTCGTCAATGTTCCTGGGGATGATTATGTTTTGTCTTATATTAACGCTTATTAAAAATCCGGATATGGCAATGAAGTTCAGAATTTACATAGGAGTTTTGGCTATTTTGTTATTTGCTGTAAATATAGTATTTGGAAAGATAAAAAACGGTTCTCAAAATTGGCTTAATGTTTATGGTCTTTCTATCCAGCCTTCAGAAATAATTAAAGCAGCATTTGTTTTTGTAGGGACTTCCACTTTAGAGAAACTTCAAACAGCAAGAAATTTAACAGGATTTATATTATTTTCCTCCTTATGTATGCTTTCTCTGTTTTTGATGGGCGACTTCGGGACGGCCTGTGTATTTTTTACAGGATTTCTGATAATTTCGTTTATGAGATCAGGGAGTTTAAGAAGTCTCGTTTTAGTTCTTTCTGGAGCAGTACTTGGAGGATTGATGATACTTAAATTTAAGCCGTATATAGTTGATAGGTTCTGTGCATGGAGACATGTTTGGAGCTATGTAAACGATTTAGGGTGCCAGCAAACAAGAGTTTTGACGTACTCAGCAAGTGGAGGACTTTTTGGAGTGGGCATAGGAAAAGGATATCTTAGGGGAGTTTTTGCATCATTTACCGACCTTATATTCGGAGTGATTTGCGAGGAATGGGGCTTACTAATTGGTATATCTGTTGTGCTTTGTATAATTTTGCTTGGATTTTATGCAAGGAGGGTAAGCATTAAGAGCAGATCCGTTTTTTATTCCATAGCTTCTTGTGCTGCAGCGGGCATTATTGTTTTTCAGATGAGCCTTAATGTGTTCGGTGCTGCGGATATTTTGCCTTTAACGGGAGTAACGCTTCCGTTTGTTAGTTTGGGTGGGTCAAGCATGGTATGTTCTTGGGGACTTCTGGCGTTTATAAAGGCATCTGATGAGAGAACGTATGCAGCCAGGAGGGGAAGAGCTTGAAGAATACCAGGAAACGGTCAAGATTTTTATATTTGTTTTTAGTGGGAAGCTTAGTGGGGCTAACCTATTTTATATATGAATTTTCTATAAACTCTAGTTACTGGGTTTTTCAGCCTTTTAACAAGCATTTATCTAGTCAGATGACAGATGGGGGAAAAATTATTGATAAAAACGGAGTTATTTTAGTCCAGACGAAAAATGGAAAAAGAGTTTATGCTGAAAATCCTGATATCAGGAAAGCAATACTTCATACAGTTGGGGATGGTTCAACATTAATTTCCACTTCCATTCAGTGCAGATATGTCCAAGAGATTTTGGGATATAATTTAATTACAGGTTTTGGTGCTCCAGAACCTTTAAACAGGAATAAAGATATAAAATTAACTTTAGATGGTGAGGTTTGCGCAAAGGTATCTAATGCATTTAAAGGCAAAAAGGGGACAGCTATTGCTTACAATTATCTTACCGGTGAACTTATATGTTCTGTTAGCCTTCCTACTTACGATGTTTATAGTAAACCGGTTTTTACTGAAGATAATGACGGGATTTATGAAGGAGTTTACATAAATAGAGCATTATCAGCTTCTTTTGTACCTGGCTCAATATTTAAACTTTTTACAACCGCTGCAATGCTTAATAGCAGAAATGATTCGGAGAACATAACCTTTGAGTGCAATAAGATTAAGATTTACGAAGGGGAAAAAGTGACTTGCATGAAAAATCACGGGAGAATAAATTTACAGACGGGTCTTTGTAAATCCTGTGATATTGTTTTTGGAGACATTGCCGTGGAACTTGGCAAAGATATAATGCTTAAAGAGATTGAAAAGTTCGGTTTTAATAAAGAAATCAAAGTTGATGGCATAAGTTTGTCCCGCAGTAAATATGATTTAGAAGGTGCAACTAAAGCCGATTTGGCATGGTCTGGGATAGGACAATACAAAGATTTAGTAAACCCTATGCACATGCTTATGGTTATGGGAGCTTTTGCCAATGGCGGCACTCCTGTTAAGCCTTTTTTCATAAAGGAAATACGTTTGAGCCGTGGGGACACCATATTTATAAATTCACCTTCTGTTTACGGAGAAATGGTGAAAAAAGACGTTTCTGACAAAATCAAAGCGATGATGAGAAATAACACAAAAAATCAGTATGGAGATTCTATGTTCCCAGGCATGAAAATATGTGCTAAAACCGGAACTGGGGAGGTGGGGGAAGGAAAGGAGCCTAATGGCTGGATAGTGGGTTTTTCGGAGGACAGGAAATTTCCAATTGCATTTGTTGTATTAGTTGAGAACGGTGGCTTTGGAATAAAGTCAGCCGGCCCAATTGCATCATTTATGTTGAAGACTATCAAAGCAAATTCTACAATTAAGTAAAAAATTCATATTTTTAATTATATATTTTGTCAATAAAGTGTTGACTAAATATATAAATTGAGGTATTATCATAATATAAAAATATTTATGTAAAGGTGGTTGGATTTATGGAATATTTGCTTAACACTAATGATTTAAAAAAGGCATATTTAGGTAAACCTGTGGTAAATAAAATTAATATAAATATAAAAAAAGGTGATATTTATGGTTTTATAGGGCGAAATGGTGCCGGAAAAACTACCACTATGAAAATGATTGCGGGTCTGGAAAAACCTACATCGGGCAGTCTAGAGTTATTTGGAGATAAAAATTTAAACTATGGAAGGTCAAAGATTGGGACAGTTATAGAATATCCATGTTTGTATCCATATATGACGGCACGCCAAAATATAAATGCACAGAGGCACCTTTTGAATATGCGTGACGAGAGTATAGTTGATGAAATTCTTGACATTGTAGGTCTGGGGAATACCGGGAGCAAAAAAGCAAAGAATTTTTCTTTGGGGATGAAACAACGGCTTGCAATTGCTTTATCTTTGGTTGGTGAACCGGAATTTTTGATGCTTGATGAACCTATTAATGGTTTAGACCCTATGGGGATTAAAGATATAAGAGATTTAATCTTAAAATTAAATAAGGAACGTGGAATTACAGTTATGATATCGAGTCATATCTTAGGCGAACTCGTAAAGATATCAACTAGATTTGGAATTATTAATAAAGGAGAGCTTGTTGCCCAGTTTGATTCCGATGAGCTGAAAGAAAAAGTTAAAGAAAAAATTAAAATCCGCGTGAATGATGTGGATAGAGCGTACAACGTTTTGAAAGAAGAGATAGGAGTGGAAAATTGTGAAATAGACTCAGAAAGAGAAATTTCAGTTTTTGACTGTTTGGAGAAATCTGGTGAGATTTCGTCCGCTTTAGCCAAAAATGATATAATTCTTGAATCTATGGCAAAAGAAGGCAGTGACTATGAGTCATATTTTATAGAACTTATGGGAGGTAATAACAATGATTAATGTATTAAAATCGGATTTTTACAAACTTTTTTTAAGAAAAGCATTTTATATTTGCGGAGTTATTTCAGGTCTTATAGGAGTGCTGTTGGTGGTTCTTATAAATAATGAATTTCCTTTTGCAAAAGAGCTTGGCTACAACGGTATTAGTTCATCTTATATAGGGCTGGGGCAGGTTACGCTTCTAACTACTGTGTTTTTGTCAATGTTTGTTTCATCAGAGTTTGCTTATGGAACCATAAAAAATATGTGTTCTAAGGGAATTAGCCGTGTGAGTATATATTTATCCAAAGTAGTGATGGGAGCATTTACTTCAATTGTTTATACACTGTTTACTGGTTTATGTGGATTTATTGCTGGTTCTTTAATGTGGGGCGTTGGAGAATTTAATATAGATGAATTTTGGAATATTCTTAGGTTGTTTGCCTTATTTATTTTAGCAGAGCTATGTTTGCAGTCTGTATTTATAATGATAAGCTTTTTGATTCGGCATACTGGAGGGACGGTTTCTGCTAATTTGGCTGTATATGTTTTAGCTCCGGCACTACTGCTTCCTCTTTTGGATTATATAATTAAATCTCTTAAATGGTTTGAGCTTGAAGGAGGGGTTTCGAAGTATTGGGTTGGGAGTTATATGCAGATTTTTTCTGGGACCCTTCAATTGGAGCAGGAAGTGATTTGCACTGGTATTATAGTTTGTTTGATATATTTTATTGTTTCTACAGCTATTGGAATTATCTCTTTTTACAAAAGAGATATTAGATAAAAGGTTTAAAAAGGTGTATTTTAACAAAAATTAGAATTGGAGAGTGTTTTTGGAATTGGAAGAACTTGTATTGGGAGCAGTTCGGTCTCTTCAGGGTTTCCTTTGCCCTGAGCTGGTTGTGTTTATTATTTCGATGATTCCTGTTTTGGAGCTAAGAGGGGGGCTTATTGCAGCAAGTTTGCTGGGATTACATTGGCCTTTGGCTGTTGCTTTGTGTGTTGTTGGCAATTTAATTCCTATTCCTTTTGTTATTATATTTATAAAAAAGATTTTTGAATGCTTAAAGAATGTAAGAAGCATAGCTCCTATAATTAATAAATTAGAAGAAAAGGCTAAAAAAAGCAGTGAAAAGATATTTAAATATGAAAAATGGGGTCTTTATTTTTTTGTATCAATACCTTTGCCGGGCACAGGAGCATGGACCGGAGCTTTAGTTGCTGCCTTATTCGGAATTAAAATTAAAAATGCATTTTTGCTTATATTTTTAGGAATACTTACTGCTGCTGTTATAATGACGATATTTTCATATGGCTTACTTAGACCGCTTATTTTTTAAAAAGTTAAATTGAAGTAAATAATATTCTGTTTTAATATATCTTTTATTATGAGTTTTCCTTTTGTATTATATATTATATTTTATAATCAAGTTTGTGTTAACATTTAGTTGACACCAGAGGGATACCATGTTATAATTATATTGAAATGCAATATTTAGGAGAAGTGCATATGAAAAGATTAAAATTAATTTTAGGGGGTATTTTATGCTTTATAGCTTTAGCTTATCCCAGGCAATGCAATGCAGAAGGAGACGAAATAAATTTAACGTTAGTAGTACAAGGC
>CATOLC010000032.1 GCA_951800855.1 uncultured Ruminococcus sp. | reverse complement strand
CATTATTTAGCTCGTTTCTCCCGCAAAACTTATTCTATTTCTAAATCTTTTGATATGATTTTATACTCTCTTTATCTCTTTTGTTTTCCACACTATCTTCCATCTATCTTCTTTTAGCTCTGCCCATCACAGAGAACAAATTGATGGTCAAACGGTTCAAAAAGTAGAAATTTCTTACAAAATGGTAGGCAAGGTTGAAATCCCTGATATGAGTAAAGCAGAAAAAGAAAAATGTTTGAAAATTTTTGGTTCTAATAGAAAAGAAAGGATTGCTTGAAAGGATATTTTAGATTTAAATTTTATTTATAAACAATCGTAAGATTATTTTAGTAGGATGTTCCTCAAGAAGTTCCTATTTAAAAAATTAGATTACCAAAAACTGATAATCTAATTTTTTTGAAAATTGGTCATGTCCCATAAGACAAACCACACCTGGTGCGGATAACAGGAGTCGAACCTGCATGAACTCTCATTCATACGGACCTGAACCGTACGCGTCTGCCAATTCCGCCATATCCGCTTAGATAATTTTATTTTATAAGAATAACTCTCAAATGTCAACTCCTTGAATCCAAAAATTTCACAAAATCAGCAGAAACATATATAAAAGCAACACATGGAACTATAATAGAGTTTTTAATGCTTGTAATATATTTTGCCAACATATAAATCTATGATGTTACTATAACCTTAAATTCAGGGAGGCTGGGATTTTCTTTGCCTGAATTGTATTTCTTCACAAGCTCCTCTGCCTCTTTCAGCGTAACTATACAATCCTCTGGAAGCAAGCATCCTAGTATGTCTATTGCGCTACCATCTAACCAATCAACATGAGAAGGTGCATGATGTACAACCCCAAGTTGCCTTATGTACAAATCCATTACACCTTCTCCAAAAACCCGAAACACAGACATTTAAGGTTGCCAGAGCACGTTAACCGACACCGAGTCAGCCGTCGTCCCTGGGCGGTGTATATAAATTCGAATCTACTAAAAGGCCTACCACACCGTGAGGATTCGTCTCAAGGGGGATAGTAGGGAGCCGCCGACCACTATTAACTGCAGCCACTAGTTGCTGGTACTCCTTCACAGTCATGGCCCAATCTTCTTCTCCTAGCTGCCTTCGTATTTCTACGGCCGGAACTGACTCATCAACTCTACCACCCACAGTAATACCGTTGCCGTCCAGGGAAGCAAGGGTAACACCAGCCACTCCCGAATACACGCGCTGAAACTCCTCATCGGCTCCAGCCGCCGTCCCCCACGTCTCATTCCTGAGAGGTTCCTCTAAAGAGTGCACAACTCTAGGAGAGCGCCCCTCAAAGTCCCTTTCCGTCCAGATAAGTCCTGATGCCCCACTTCCAGCCTCACGTTGCAAAGCTTCTTGCCACTCGGGAGGCAAATCGTCAAAACGCGTACATCTCAAATCAGAATTCTTAAGTAGCTTAGCAAATTTTTTACTAAATCTGGGCATAATAATCACTCCTTTTATTGTTTAGTTAAATTGTATCATATATAAGTTTATAAGTCAAATATTTTTATGATAATTAATTTATATTTTATATTCATTTACTAAAAACAACTTGATTATTATTTTTAAATATCAAAATTTCTATTAATAACTCTAAAAAAGACTGTTTAGATATTGCCATTCTCTTTTTTTATTTTTATATAGCAACATTTTAAAGAGTAATTTCAGTTTTTTCTTTAGGTTCTCCTTAAACGGTCACGTTTTGTCCGAGAGTACCCTAACTTTTGACTCTGGAAATTTTATTCAGATTATTTCATAAAATGACAAACGATGCAGATTTAGTCCAGGGCAATATTGACTTCTTGTCTGTCGAGATGTTTGCTCAGATTGAAAATATTGGCATATAAAATGTTCCTCGTTTGCGGTCAATCATATTAAAAGTCCCAACTCATTTAGAATGGTGCCACGCTATTATAATTGTATGATATATTTTAAATAAAATATTTGCATTTTAAAAATAAATACTGTATAATTATTGGAACTAGATTGTCGGCAGAAGGATGTGAAAATTTTGTACCACGGTAAATTTGACGATAAATATAAACAAAGTTTACTTAAAAAATTGTTGCAATGTGGCACAAAAATTATTAAAGAAAGGGCAACTCAAAGTGAGTCTGACACCCCTAGTGTCTCTTTGCAAGAACAGATAATACAAATATTTTCCCAGCTTCTAGCTACAAATTACAATCAAAATACCTTTAAAAAACAAATTCTTAAAAAGAAACTTCCGTCTAAACCAAATGCCAGAAAAATAGTGCAAAAATTGTTTATCTTTCTGTATAAAGTGGAAATAAATGGTAAAAAAATCGATGAAAATGAAATTATATTGATGTCACAGGAAATTCTTATTATGGTGGAAAAACTTAATAAAAGGTCCAGATTTTTTTCTTTTAAAATTCATCTTAAAAATAAAATTCTGCAACTAACAAATATAAAAAAATTATATTTTTCTTCTAATATAGATAAAACAGATAAGATTAAGGATTGCCTTAATTCATTCCTTAAAGAATCTGTATTTGATCCAGAAATTACCATAAGCGCATTACAAACTCTAAATAAGGATATTGCCCCTGATCCAGACAGCTATTTAAAAAATACTGTCTTCTTAAAAAGTTTTTTTGACAATTTATATGATAATCTCCAAAAATATATCGAAAATGAAGAATATGAGAAAAACTCTCAAAATACAAAGAGCCAGATAAAAATTATAATTTCAGAAATGAATATGATATCAAGTCAACTAGACAATAAATTAGATATCCCGGAATTTAAATACTGTCTTGAATTATGTAAAAATTTGAGATATTTATGCAAAAACAGTAAAGAAAAGTTTTTAGAAAACGAAAAAAGACGTAAAGATGAAGCTTATAGTCTTGAAGGCTTTGAAAATTTTCTTTATTTACATCAAAGTGTCCTTCACTATGCTAATGCGGTATTAACGCAGAACCAATTTGATAAATATATTATAAATGATGATATATTAGATAGATATCAAAACATAATAAATGAAAACGATATAAAAATTCTTGATAGGAAGTTTTTTGAAAAGCAAATTAAAAAAATAAAATCGGATGTGGAGAAATCTTTAAAAGAAGTCACACAAAAATCTATGTTTGGTTCATCCAGCCCATCATCCTCCAAAGTCTTAAGCAAAATAATAGGAGCTTTAGCCGGAAAAAATTTAAGGCAGAGAGCAACATTCAAAAAAGCCTTTAAAAACGCCAACATAGATATGCAAAAAGCCTCTGCTGACACCATATTAAATATAGTTAGAAGCAATGCAGGAACTAAAAAATTTGAAAAGCATATCCAAGATATTATTAAAATAATTCAGCACCGTAATGTAAGTATAAATATTGATTACCAAAAACTTTTCAATAAAAGTTTGGATGAAAATAGAAATTCTTGGAAAAAATTTCAAAAAACTGTAACAATAAAAGGGAAAAATGGAAAGACATTAAAAGCTGAACTGTCCTCTACTCCAGCCTCTGAACTTGGAGTTTTTACTCACTTAAAAAAAGGTGAAGGGATAAACTCGAACCAGACCAACTCAGAAAATGCTATAAATGTTTGGCTGACAGAAGTAAAATCTGATAAAGGTAAGCCCCTATTTTCTGGGATTAGATTCGGAAACACAAGAGGAAAAGAGCTTGCTTCCAAAGAAATGGTTTTAACAGCAGCAATCCAGCAATATGGTCTTGATGCCCTTAGAAAAAGTGAAAAAAATAAAGTATGGGAAGTAAAACTTGGGAATATACAATTAATGAGCCCAATTAAAATTATTGGCGACGGAAATTTGCCTTTTAAACAAATAAACACTCTGCAGAACATTGCTAAAAAAGGACCTTTTAAAATAGACATACTGGATAAAAATGGTAAACCTAAAACAATAACTCTCTCACTTATAAACACGTGTCTATTTAATTTTGGTACAAATATACAACATTTTGCCTTTGGAGGGCTGTTAGGAGCGTTTTCCTATAAACAAAACAAACAATCTCTGATTGATCTTTTTGGCAAAGCCGTAATAAATAATTTAGACCCGCAACTTAACAATTCTATAACAGATGAAATTTTTGAGGGAGAAGTAGGGAAATATTTAGATTCTTTAAATACAAAAATTAAAACTTCAGAAAAGTCTAGCTCGGTCGACGAATATAAGCTGAAAAAGAAAAAAATTATTAACTTATCTAAACAGATACTATATATATGGTTTCACACAAATGGAAAAGGCAAGAAAACAAACCCATCTGCAATTCAAACAAGATTAGCAGCGCTTATGTATTTAATAGAGTATCCCGTTTCTTTCAACTGTAAAAGCGGTAAAGACAGAACAGGATATATCGCAGCTGAAATTAATAATTTGATATTAGATATGGAAGCTAACGATGGAGAAATCCCTGAGCCGTTTGAGCATCTTTCTGATGACGGAAAATATCAAGCCAGCAATATATTCGATGCAACCCAGCCTAGCAAAATAACCATGGCTAATACTGGATTCGCAGGATTGAAAGTGTCTTATGGAGGAGCTCCTGAACGTATGGGCAAAATGACAGGAGCATCTAAATACGCTAAAAACTAAAATAGCCGTCAATAATTTTATTTAAATGAGTAATTTTTATATTTTTTAAGCATGTACCAAATAAAAACATAGGTCAAAATAGGTGTAATTATCCCAATATAATTATACCTAGATTCTATGAACATATTATAGATTCCATGGTAAGTAATAGAAATACATAAAAGCCCCAACATCCCCGTATAAAAAAACTTCCTTTTTTTTATAAATTTCATTATAAAACTTACAGTCGAAGTTGTCATTCCATGCATAAGACCCGTTGAAAACCCTCTGATAAGTGACCAAATAATATTTACATATTCTCGGCTCCATACTAAAAGATAAATATTTTCAAAAATCGCAAAACCTATCCCTAGAGCCATTGAAATCTCTACTAAATTTTCTTTTTTTCTAAATTTTGGAAATAAAAACAGTAAAATAGGTAAAAATTTTATTATTTCTTCGGTAATAGGCGAAACAAAAATTCTAAAATCAAATTCATTTATCCGGAACAATTCCTTAATCAAACTATTGATTTCATACGAAACCACAGCACAAACAATACCCATTATTACAAATCCGACTATACTTCTTGAACGCTTTTCCATCATAAATAAAAGCATGATAAGAGGGACCGCCACAGATATGAAAATTATGTATACCATTTTTTCACCCCTCTAGTTGCTACAGGTATTATGACTAATGTAATTATACCTGTAAATATTTCTAAAATACGTGCTGCATCTTTATAAATTATTTGAAAAACAATATGTAAACTATGAAATAAGCAAAATACTAATATTAAAAAATTATACATTCTTAGGGATTTCAATATACCATTGGGAGCATCAGGTAAAATCATATGCTTAAAAGCAAAATATGAAACTGCAGATAACAAAATCATACAAACCAAAAAATAAATATTATTTTTAGAATTTAAATAAAACAATATATAATATACAATATTAAAAAAGGTGGGAATTAAAGGAATTAACCGGAATTTAAATAATTTTTTGCTTCTGTCATCTCCTATTCTGTCCATTGCCCCATAATACGATGAAAATAAAAATACAAGCCCTCCGATATATCCTAAAGAACCTATTCCAAACCCGTTTTTATAAGGTCCAATATACTCTCCCAGGCAAAAAAAGTAACATAAATTATAAATGTCTCCGAGCAAAAAACAACCGAAGGCACATGTCACAATCTGCAGGAAGAGTACTCCCCTTCCTGCAAAGCAAACATGTGCACCATATCCAAATGCAAAAATCCCACAAGCTATATCAAAACAATAAATGAACGGATGCAAATCTAAATACATCTCCTATCAAACTATATTTCGTTCTCACTTTTCCCTTTGAATATTGTGATTATACCCATAACAATGGCTATCAAAAATATCCCTACAGCTACATACGCCATAAATGAATATTCTCCAAATATAGAGCCAGCCGCCGAAGCTCCTGATACTTTATAACTGAATTCCGGGTACGTCACGCCATATTGGACCCAAAAGAAAAACGGTTTCTCCACGTCTACATAGCTATTTCTTATACATACAACTTTTTTTAATTTAGTTAAATCGGTAGGATCTGAACTCCCAAAAGCATGCTCGCCGACACTGACCACGCTCTCCGGAATCTCTATATATGATAAATTCTCACAGCGTGCAAATGCTCCATCGCCAATAGTTAAAGTATTTTCAGGCAAAACAATATAATCAAGCCCAGAACAATAGTCAAAAGCATGGGCACCTATTGTTTTTAAAGTCGGTGGGAACTCAATATCGCCGAATTTACAATGTACAAAGGCACTAGGCCCAATGGTCTCTACCCCCAATGGAATTGTTATTTCGGTAAGCTTTTCACAGCCATAGAACATTTTCTCTGGTATAACCTGGATATTAGTTGGTAAATTAATGTCTTCAAGCAAAATGCAACCTGAAAAAAGTTCTTTACCACAATATGAAATATTTTCTGGCATCTTGGCATGGACCAAACGGGCACACTGACCAAAAGCCCTCTCACCTATAGATTCTACGCTGTCGGGAATCATAATATATGTAATACCAGACCAAAAAAATGCATCATTATCTATTTTTTTCAAGTTTTCACTTAAACTTATAGTCATTAAATTTTCACAGCGCTCAAACGCCCCGCTGTTTATTACCTCAATGCTGTCAGGCAGAGAAATGCTCTTAACCAGCGAACCGCTAAAAGCTCGCTCACCTATTGAAGTTACACTATATGAAACACCCGCATCAACTATCGTTCCGGGAATCTCTATATTCCCACTCCCCCCACGACCATCTATTAAACTAGCTGTTTTATTCTCTGGATCCAGCTTATATTCAATGCCATTATCCATACAAGAACTAGAAAAGGCACTTAATACTTTAAAACAAAAACCAGGTATAATTAGAGATAAAATCGCTAATAATATTATTGAATTTAATTTTTTACTCATAAAAATTCCTCCTTCCACATTAATAAATCAAGCCCTACATAAAAATACTATCATATTATTTATGCAAAGTCAATATTAATTTTAATAAATGTTCTTTTTTATTGTGTAATATATTCGTTATTGAATTATGCGTTAAAAAGTTATATAATTGCGTATTATGAATAATTTTTTGAAGGAGTCACTTCATGGACTATAGAAAATCATTTAATCGGTGGATAAAACATTTTTCCAAAAATAAACAGTTACTCTCAGAACTCGAAGCTATGGAAACAAATGAAAATGAAATTATTTCAGGATTTTCATCGGAACTTAAATTTGGCACAGCCGGACTAAGAGGGATAATGGGGCTAGGCCCGAACCGACTAAACATATACACCGTAAGGAAAGCAACCCAAGGGCTTGCTAATTATCTTTTAAGTAGATATTCTTCTGTCTCTGTGGTAATTTCATTTGATTCCAGAATAAATTCAAAACTATTCGCCCAAGAAGCTGCTGCAGTCATTGCAGGAAATGGTATTAAGGCATTTATAACAAGCGATATTTCTCCTACTCCTTTTTTATCTTTTGCAGTCCGGGAGCTTAAATGCCAAGCGGGTATAATGATAACTGCAAGCCATAATCCTAGTGAATACAATGGCTATAAGTGCTATGACGAAAACGGAACCCAGATGACTTCCGAAAATACAGAATTAGTTTACGAACACATAAAAAAATTAGATATTTTTGATGATATTAAATGTTATAAATTCATAGATGAATTAAAAAATGGAAATATTAATACAGTTCCTAAAAAAATCCACGAAAAATATATAAATAAGATTTTAGAGCAATCTATAAACAAAGAATATCCTAAAAAATGTGAAATTAAAGTAACCTATACACCCTTAAACGGAGCAGGTAAACTATTTGTTGAAGAAGCTTTATCCAATTCAGGAGTCACAAACTTAGATATTGTAAAAGAGCAAGCAGAGCCAGACGGCAACTTCACTACATGTAAGTACCCAAATCCTGAAATTGAAAAAACCTTTGAGCTTGCTGTAAAAAGTGCAATAAAAAACTCCTCAGATATAATAATAGCTACAGACCCAGACAGCGACAGAGTAGGTTTAAAGGTTCTGCATAAGGGCATTTATCATATGCTTACAGGAAATCAGATAGGAATTCTTCTTTTTAATTATTTGATTTCACAAAAGGAAGTGAAAAATTTACTCTCTTCTAATCCAATTGCTATTCGGACTCTTGTAAGCAGTAAAATGATAGATACTATAGCCAAAGATTACGGATGTAAAATTTGGTGCGTTCCAACTGGGTTCAAAAATATAGGCCAGAAAATTTTTGAACTTGAAAAAAACAATTTAACTGACTCGTTTTTATTTGGATTTGAAGAAAGTAACGGTTATTTAACAGGTACATATACTAGGGACAAAGATGCGGTGTCAGGTTCTTTGCTC
>CATOLC010000031.1 GCA_951800855.1 uncultured Ruminococcus sp. | reverse complement strand
ATTATATACAACACAAAGCATTATTTTGTAAATTTCAATAAAATTCCTTTTAAAATTTATATACATAACACAAATCGAAAACATATTATTTATATGACTTTATAAAAACTTAAGTAAAGGTAGGTACATATGAAAAAATCTAAAAAAATATTCATTGCTACATTATACGCATTTGCTCTATTGTTCTTTTTCAAGTGGACTGTTTTTGCTAAGAAACCATATCCTTTAGCTCCATGGTACATGCATGATAGTGGAGTTACCGAACTCCAGGATTATTGTTATTTAAAAAACAAAATTAAAAAAATAGTAAACATACAAAATGAAGATATACAAATGCAAAAAATACAAAAATTATCTGATAAATACATGTATGATAAAATTAATATGCCTTCTGTTGAGCCACAATTTATATTGGATTTGTGCAATATTGTAGCTCCTATTCAAAGTACCTCTGTTAAGGTAAAGATTGTTGAAAAGATTTTCTTCCAACTACTTTACAGGCAATTAATATATGATAACAACAAAGCAAATTTTTGGACACGAAAAGAAAATCTAAAACTCTTTAAATCCAATCAAGATGCAGTGCCTACATTCGAAAGGAGAATTTATTGTGATTTTTTTAGAGTTTTAACATCTAAGCGTGGCGTATGTAGAAATTATGTAAATGTAATGAAGGTAATTTTTGACAAATTAAATATAACAAATTTTCTTATATATTCTGATAAACATATATTTAATGCCTATCTTGATAAAGAGATAAAATCATGCGACTTAACATATGGAGATATCAGCTATTATTTAATGCCACCGGATGAAAGATTTGCGCCCCCTTCAAAAAATCAGAATATTGCACCAAAAGCTTACATTGATAAATATTATAAAATTAAAGAAAAGGTTAGTGGCGTTTTTATTCCTTATAAGTCTTATAACACGAAAGATTACAAGCAAGCAGTAGACTCTCCTGAATCATACTTTAAATTTATTTATAACCCCCTTAAAAAAAGACGTGAGTTAAAAATAGTTATAAATAACTGTATCAAGCTCGGCAAGGCATCATCACAAGATATATTAGATTTATATAATATATCTTATTAAAATTAACTTTTACATTAATTGCTAACTTTAATTAAGTTTAGTTATTATACATATAAACATCTTGGGGGCAGAGCGCCCCTGTATTTTTAGCTAAACTTAAAATACATAACCTTTTCATAAAGAGTGGTATTTTAAATTTTGGTAGTGTCCTAAAAAAGAGAAATGAAAAATTGCAGAAAATACATTTTTTAAAACCAGCGTCTTTTCTAATGTTTTCGAGCTAAAAAATTAGGCTTGATAATTAGTTCTCTTTCAATTAGACACTCCCTAAATTTTTTAAGTTTGCCTTTTAAATTATTTTATTATAAACTTATTATAATACTTAGATAAAGAAACAGAGGAATTAACGTGTTTGATATTGAGCCAAAAATCTTATCAGTTTGCCAAAAGGCAATAAAACTTTGCAAAGAACCATTTGATAAAATCTCAGGTACCACAGAGTACAACCAACAAAAAATGCTCAAAGCTTTTATAGATTCCGGAGTAAGCGAAAGCCACTTTGCGGGCTCCACAGGATATGGGTATTCGGACAGGGGCAGAGAAGTTTTGGATAGTGTATATGCAAAAGCCTTTGAAGCAGAAGATGCACTGGTCCGACACAATTTATTAAGCGGAACGCACGCAGTCTCCACAGCACTTTTTGGAATTTTAAGGCCAGGGGACAAAATCTTAAGTATAACTGGTCTCCCATACGATACAATAATTGACGTAATAGGAATTAACAAACCCTCTAGCGGGTCTTTAAAAGAATTCGGTATAGAATTTGAGTATATAGACCTTGCTAAAAACGGCGAGCTAGATTACAATGCTATATCCTCTAGGTTGTCTGGGAACTCTAATTTTTATAAAGTGATATATATACAGCGCTCCAAAGGGTATAGTTTTAGGAACAGTATATCTTCTCACAACATAAAAAAAGTAACAAATTTAATTAAAAAACTAATGCCTGAAAGTATAATTTTAGTGGACAATTGTTATGGGGAATTCGTAGAAAAGCAAGAACCACTCAAATTAGGGGCAGATTTAATTGTAGGTTCACTAATAAAAAACCCTGGAGGTGGTATAGCACCTTGCGGAGGATATATTGCTGGGAAAAAACTTTTAGTAGAGCAATGTGCATACCGTCTCTCAGCTCCTGGTATAGGCAGAGAAATCGGCGCTACATTAGGGCATAGCAGAGAATTATTTATGGGAGCCTTCAACGCTCCCCATGTGGTCGGAGAAGCACTAAAAACAGCAGTATTTGCCTCTGCACTGTTTGAATTATTAGGCTATGAGGTTATGCCTAGATATCTTGATGATAGAGCTGATATTGTCCAGGCGATAAAATTAGGGTCACCTGAAGCACTTTTGTCTTTCTGCAAGGGGATTCAAGCGGGGTCTCCTATAGATTCAATGGTGGCTCCAGAACCTTGGGACATGCCGGGATACGATTATCCTGTCGTTATGGCTGCGGGTGCATTTACTCAAGGAGCATCAATAGAACTTTCAGCCGATGCAACTATGAAAGAACCCTATACAGTGTGGCTTCAAGGTGGGCTTAATTTCCACAGTGCTAAAATTGGTATACTTAAAGCTGCAGACTATTTGATGAAACATCGGTCTTAGCTTTTTAGATTTACAAATAAACCTTTCTCTATAGAAATCTTAAAACTCAATGCTTAAAAATTGAGAATTTTCATTTCATTAAATTGGATTGCATAGTAAATAAAATAAATATAACTTATTAAGTTTTTAAATTTGTTTTAAATTATTGTGTTTTAAAAAGCCTATATAAACGTCAAATTGCTATAAAAATCAGATATAATAAATTAAAAATAGTGCAATCATACAAAAACTTGAGCTTTATATTGACTTATGATTAAAAATTATTTATACTAATAATAGTGAACTTTTAAAACTATACTTAAGGAGAGAAAAAAATGGATATTAAATCAGTAGGAATCGCTGTCGGCTTGGGTTCTGTTGTTTTATTAGGGTCAGGAATAGGATATAAAAGGCATTGCAATAAGAAAGAGTCCTTTGCTAAAACGGGCCTTCATTCACCTGAATTAATTAAAAATTCTTTTAAAGATTTAGAATTAATTAATAAGCAATGCGATAACGCTATCGAGCTCAAAGAACTCGAATTTAAAAAGTTAAATTCATTGCATAAGGCCATGAGCAATAACAAAAATCTGCAAAAAGCCTACCAGGAAAAAACAGGGCAAAACACGTTCGATAATGAAGACTTCTTCAATTATGGCGCCAAAGTCATGGGTAAATTAAGCTCTGAGTGCAGCGAAGATGAAAATGCCGCAGTCAAAAAACTTAAAAAACCTTATGAAGAATACACAAAAGTAAAAAACACAGTTCAACAGATGCAACAAACAATGTTAATTTTACACGGTCGTTTTGACCATGACCTTGGAGTCATACAGAGTATAGGTAGCACACCGAACGGCCTGTCTAAAGATAATTCTAGCGATAAAAAAATCCTTAGAGAACTGCAAAAAATGCAAAGTCTCCCGATTAATGCCATTAAGGGCAGAGTGATTTCGGCAACTTACCTGTTAGGAGAAAAGGATGAAGCAGTATTCAAAAGCCGTCTAATAGATTTCAAAGAAAGTCCAGATAGGCTTGCAAAAAATTTTACAGGAAACCAAAAAAAGCAAGCTGAGGAAACTAAATAAGAAGGTACAAAATAAATCCGTTTATCCCTCTCTTAGAGCTTTAAAAACTTAGCCGTATAGGATAATTTCGACTTTTGTATTTGCTCTGGGGTTCCTGTTATTACAATTTCTCCGCCGGCACTGCCACCTTCGGGTCCCAGATCAATTATATAATCAGCTGTTTTTATTAAATCTAGATTATGTTCTATTATTAAAACTGTATTACCTGCGTCCACAAGTCTTTGGATCACTTTGATCAGCTTGTGGACGTCTGCTTTGTGTAAACCAGTCGTCGGTTCATCTAATATATAAAATGTTTTTCCTGTTGCACGTTTAGCAAGCTCATTGGAAAGTTTGACTCTCTGCGCTTCTCCTCCCGAAAGAGTAGTTGCTGGTTGCCCCATCTTTAAATATCCGAGTCCCACTTCACTTAAAGTGCTAAGTTTGTTCTTTATTTTGGGAATATTACTAAAAAACTCAACTCCTTCATCCACAGTCATATCTAAAATATCATAAATACTTTTATCTTTATATTTTACCTCTAAAGTTTCTCTATTGTACCTTTTGCCTTTGCAAACCTCACAAGGGACATAAATATCCGGCAAAAAATGCATCTCAATTTTAATAATTCCGTCCCCTTGGCATGCTTCACATCGTCCCACGGCCACATTAAATGAAAATCTCCCGCTCCCATATCCTTTCATTTTGGCATCATTTGTGGAGGCAAATAATTCCCGTATATCTGTGAAAACTCCTGTATAGGTCGCAGGGTTAGAACGTGGAGTTCTGCCAATTGGAGACTGATTTATGTCAATTACCTTATCTAAATTTTCCATCCCTAAAATATTTTTATGTTTGCCAGGTCGCATTTTTGCTCCATTCAATTCACTTGCAAGTTTTTTATAGATAATTTCATTCACAAGCGTAGATTTCCCCGAACCGGAAACTCCTGTAACGCACGTCATAACCCCAAGGGGAATTTTTACGTTGATATTTTTTAGATTATTTTGTTTTGCCCCTAAAACTTCTAAATATTTTCCGTTTCCCTTTCTTCTTTTTTTAGGAATTTCAATAACTTTTTCGCCATTTAAATATTGCCCTGTTATGGAATTTTTACAGTTTTTTATGTCGTCAATTGTTCCTGCACAGATTACTTCTCCTCCATTTCCACCAGCCCCTGGACCAATATCCACTATAAAATCGGCCGCATACATGGTTTCCTCGTCGTGCTCAACAACAATCAAGGTATTACCCTGGTCCCGGAGCCTTTTAAGGGTATTTATCAATTTTTCGTTGTCTCTTTGGTGCAACCCGATGCTCGGTTCATCCAAAACATACAAAACCCCGACTAACGAAGCCCCTATCTGAGTTGCTAATCGAATTCTCTGGCCCTCTCCTCCGGAAAGAGTCCCTGATTCTCTTGAAAGAGTAAGATACTCAAGCCCCACACTCTTTAAAAATTCTAATCTTGTCTTTATCTCTTTTAAAATTGGTTCGGCAATTATTTTATCTCTTTCGTTGAATTGTAAATTCCCTATAAAATCAAGCGTTTCAGAGACTGACTTATCGCACAAATCGCTTATATTTATCCCACCTACTGTCACGGAAAGACTCTCTTTCGAAAGCCTTTTCCCAGAGCATTCGCTACACACAACACTGCTCATATATGACTCTATTTCCTCTTTAATCCATGCACTTTTAGTATCCCTGAATCTCCTTTCCAGATTATTTATAACTCCCTCAAAAATGTTTTGGTACCTGGCTTGTCCGTATTTATTTTCGCGAATAAACTCTATTTTTTCATCTTTCGTACCATAAAGAATAATATCTATAACCTCCGAAGGAAGGTCTTTAATAGGTATGTCCAATGAAAAATTGTAATGTTTGGCAAGGCTCTGAAAATACATATTAGCAATAGCATTCCCTTCCATTGCCCATCCGCTCCCCTTTATTCCACCATTGCTGATTGATAAACTCTTATTGGGAATAACAAGCTCCGGGTCAACTTTCATAAAAACTCCCAAACCTGTACATTTTTTGCATGCCCCAAATGGACTATTAAATGAAAACATTCTCGGAGTAAGCTCCCCTATGCTTATTTTATGCTCAGGGCAGGCGTATTTCATCGAAAACATCAAATCTTCTTTTAAATCTTTATTTATTAATATGATTCCATCTGTCTCTCGTGCCGCTGTTTCTATGGACTCAGCAAGACGACATCTTATTGATGGTTTTATGACTAATCTGTCTATTATAATTTCTATATTATGCTTTTTGTTCTTTTCAATTTTTATTTCCTCAGATAAATCAAAAATTTCTCCATCTACTCTAACACGAACATAGCCGTTTTTCCGTGCATTTTCGAATTCTTTAATATATTCGCCCTTTCTTCCTCGGACAATCGGGGCCAAAATTTGAATTTTTACTCCTTCACCAAGTTCCATAACTTTATCAACTATTTGGTCCACCGTTTGCTGTGAAATTTCGCATCCACAAACCGGACATTGGGGAATCCCGACTCTTGCATACAGCAACCTTAGATAATCATATATTTCTGTTACTGTTCCCACAGTCGACCGGGGATTTTTTGAAGTGGTTTTTTGCTCTATTGAAATTGCGGGAGAAAGTCCTTCTATGCTGTCAACATCCGGCTTATCCATTTGCCCTAAAAATTGCCTTGCGTAGGATGAAAGAGACTCCACATATCTCCTTTGTCCTTCAGCATAGATAGTATCAAATGCCAGCGAAGATTTCCCCGAACCGGAAAGCCCTGTAAAAACAATAAATTTATCTCTTGGGATTTTTAAATTTACATTTTTTAAGTTGTGTTGTCTTGCTCCTTTAACTACTATTTCTTCTGCCATGATTAACTTTTGACTCCCCTTTTTTATATATTTTATCATATTATCTTTAATTTTGCCATTTTAAAAAATTTTTATTGACAAAATAATTTTAATATATTATTATGAATAGACGATGATTTTATTAGGAGGTGGATTTTTGATTTTTAAGGCTTTAATATCAGGGGCAGTTGCTTTAGGAATATATTTGTTGTGTCCTTGTTGTTCTAATGCAATGAAATCATCCCGAAATATACATGAGAGTAATCATCAAACTTCAGTAGTCCTTGTTCCTAAGTATTTTTATATTATGAAAGCTACATTTAGCCGAGCAGACAGTGCACAAAGATATTCTGAGAAGCTAAATAAACATTTCAGAAAAATATATGGAGATAATTCCAGGCTGGCTGTTCCATGTGATAATAATGATTTGTCTAAGCCCTTCGCCGTCAAAATATATATGTTAGGTTTGGGTTAGGTATTATCTAAGTTTAAATAAAAAGACACGAATTACGAAATTGTTTTAATTTTTTGTGTCCAAAATAATTTTGTTAGGAGAGATATTAATGAATTCAAAAAGATTTTTGTCAGGTGTTTTTGCTTTAGGTCTGCTTTTTTCTGGTTTTAGCTTTGCTAATGCAATGAGAACTGCAGCAGCTAATAACAATAATGGCGATATGCCGAAACCGCCATTTTTTCCGGGACATATTGAACACCTGCACAGGGAAACCTTCGATGTGACCCCTGGCGGACAAGGACACGCAGAAGCCGAACGCTATGCCAAAATAATGAGACGTTCAGGTCTATGCGCTTACTCTGCCCCGGCCCTCGATAAAGATAGGAAACCTATATATGAGGTTAATGTGTACACTGATGATCATAAGTATCTTAATAGTAAATCATAATATTTCAAAGATATTAACTGTTTTTTAAAGAGAGGATTATATAGTTCCTCTCTCTTTATATTGTTCCAAAGGTTCAAGCTAACTTTAAAGAAGTTGACTTGAACCTTTTATCTTTCTAAAAATTATCATATTCTTGAGTTATTTAACTATAATTCTTTTAATTTTTTGATTTCGTCTCTCAAAAAGGCGGCATGCTCAAATTCCAATAATTTGGCGGCAATTTTCATTTCTTTTTCCATTTGTATCACTAATTCATCTTTTTGTTTTTTAGTCATCTTATCATATGCCTTTTCAGTACTTATGCTTTCCTTATTTGAAATTTCTAAAATCTCAGAAACTTCTTTTTTTATTGTTGTAGGAATTATACCATTTTCTTTGTTAAATTTCATCTGGATTTCTCGTCTTCTTAGGGTCTCTTTTATACAATTTTCCATAGAAGGCGTTACGCTATCAGCGTACATGATAACTTTCCCATTTGCGTTCCTCGCAGCACGCCCTACGGTCTGAATTAAAGACCTTTCTGAACGGAGAAAACCTTCTTTATCAGCATCAAGTATTGCAACAAGCGAAACCTCAGGAATATCGAGCCCTTCTCTTAACAAGTTTATCCCAACTAGAACATCTATTTCCTGGAGCCGCAGAGACCGGATTATCTGCATTCTCTCAACAGTGTCTATATCGCTGTGCATATAACTTACTTTTATATCAACAGCTTTTAAATAATTCGTTAAATCTTCTGCCATTCTTTTTGTCAGAGTTGTAACAAGTACCCGTTCATTTTTTTGTGCTCTTTCGTTTATTTCGGATATTAAATCGTCGATTTGTCCCTCAATCGGCCGGACGGAAATTTCTGGATCCAAAAGTCCTGTTGGACGGATAACTTGCTGTGCAATTTGGGCACTTTTTTGCAATTCAAAGTCTCCTGGAGTTGCACTCACAAATACAACTTGATTAATTTTGGAGTAAAATTCATCATAAGTCATCGGGCGATTATCGTATGCAGACGGCAAGCGGAATCCGTAATTTATTAAATTGTCTTTTCGAGCCCTATCTCCGGCGTACATTGCACGCACCTGCGGGAGAGTTACGTGGGATTCATCAATAAAAAGCAAAAAATCCTTCGGAAAATAATCAAACAACGTAAAAGGCGGCGACCCTGCTTTTCTCCCGGACATTATCCTGGAATAATTCTCTATGCCCTTACAAAATCCGATTTCTTCCAGCATTTCCATGTCGTAATTTATTCTTTGCTCTATCCTTTGTGCCTCTATTAATTTCCCTTGTTCCTGAAAAAACTTTACTCTTTCCTCCATTTCCGCCTTCATTACTCCCAATGCAGATATCAACTTTTCTCTAGGTACAATAT
>CATOLC010000030.1 GCA_951800855.1 uncultured Ruminococcus sp. | reverse complement strand
GATTAAAGCTTTAGCTGCAAGCGGAAGATCTGCCGGAAAGACATATTTGGAAGCAGTAGAGAAAAAGTGGACGATGGATACAAAAATTCCGGAAAAAATATCTGGGATGATTTTAATGGATGCTTTTAATGATGCTAAAAAAATTGCTTCTATGGTTGATTTTGTATTTTGTGCTGTGGGTGCAGAAAAAGAACAGGTTAAAGAACTGGAAACTATGTACGCAAAACTTGAATGTCCCGTAATATCAAATAATAGTGCACATAGAGGAACTTTCGATGTTCCAATGATTATTCCGGAAATCAATCCCCAGCATATAGAAATTATTTCTGCACAAAAAAAACGCCTTAAGACTAAAAAAGGGTTTATTGCAGTGAAATCAAATTGCTCTTTACAGTGCTATCTTCCGGCAGCGTATCCTCTTATGGATTTAGAAATTACAAAAATTTTGGTTTGTACTTATCAGGCGGTGTCAGGTGCAGGGAAAACTCTTTCCAGCTGGAAGGAGATGCAGGACAATATCATTCCGTTCATACCGGGCGAAGAGGAGAAATCTGAAAAAGAACCCCTGAAAATTTTAGGAAAAATCCAAAACGATAAAATAATCCCAGCTCAAGCTCCTTCAATTACTTCTCAGTGCATTAGGGTACCTGTAAGTAATGGTCATATGGCAGCTGTTTTTATGTCTTTTAATAAAAAAATTCCGTTAACTGAAATAATAGATAGGTGGAGAAATTATTCAGGATACAGTCAAGATTTAGGACTTCCGAGCTCACCCAAGAAATTTTTGTACTATTTTGAAGAGGAAGATCGCCCACAAATAAAAATGGATTTGAATTTAGAGCATGGTATGTCCGTGGAAATAGGAAGGCTTAGGGAAGACAACCATTATAATATAAAATTTGTATGTATGGCTCATAATACAATACGTGGAGCCGCAGGAGGAGCGGTACTTATGGCGGAACTTCTTTGCCACGAGGGATATATTTAGAATTATTAAGATTTAATTACATAAATAAAGTAAATAAAATAAATTTTTAAGGAGATATTATGAAGAACACAATATTTAAGGGTTCAGGCGTTGCACTTGTAACTCCTATGGACAACGAGGGAAATGTAAACTATCCTGTTTTAGGGGAACTGTTGGAGTTCCATTTGCAAAATGAGACAGATGCAATTATTATTTGTGGAACGACGGGCGAATCAGCGACTCTTTCTGAAGAAGAACACAGTAAAATAATAAGATATACAATTGAAAAAGTAAAAGGAAAGGTACCAGTTATAGCTGGAACAGGAAGTAATAACACTAAAGTTGCAGTAGAGAGGTCAAAAAATGCACAAAATTTGGGGGCAGACGCTCTGCTTGTGGTAACCCCTTATTACAATAAGACTTCTCAAAAAGGAATTATAGATTATTATGAGTCAATATCAAAAAGCGTAGACATTCCAATAATAGTTTATAATGTTCCTTCCAGGACAGGAGTTAATATAAGACCTGAAACATATGCAGAACTTGCAAAAATTAACAATATAGTTGCGGTAAAAGAGGCAAGTGGAGATATTTCAGCCGTAGCCAAGACTATTGCTTTGTGCAAAGATGAACTTATGGTTTATTCGGGGAATGATGACATCATTGTGCCGATTTTGTCTATGGGCGGGATAGGCGTAATTTCTGTTCTTGCTAATGTTTGCCCGAAAGAGACGCACGATATCGTTTTGGAGTACCTTAAGGGAAATGTGTCACACAGTAGAGAACTTCAGCTTAAAAAATTACCTTTGATAGAAGCTTTATTTTCAGATGTAAATCCTGTTCCGGTGAAAGAAGCACTTAATTTGTTGGGATTTCCTTGCGGAAATTGCCGTGAGCCCCTGGCCCCGATGGAGGAAAAATTGAAAGAAAATTTAAAAAATAAAATGATGGATAGTTCGCTTTTAGAGGATTATATTTGACACCAAAAATCTATATATTGTTGTTGAATTCGACTTAGAGGCGATTGAATCTCTATTAGCATTAACTCAATAAAAGACTTAATAGATTATAAAATGGACCAAAAAGAATAAAAAATTAAAGGGAGGTAAGGAGACGACCTTAAAGGACAAGTCTCTTAATAAAATGGAACTAGTAGTCTGCGGATGTAATGGACATATGGGAAAACTTGTAGTCAAGGCGGCAAAAAAAGCTGGGGATATTACTGTAGTTGGAGGGGTGGACCCATCAGGGGACAATGAAAGCAATTTTCCAGTTTTTGATTCGGTAGGGAAAATCACAGTTAGACCGGATGTAATAATAGATTTTTCAAGTCCGAGAGCACTTTCTGCTCTGTTATCATATGGGGAGGATAATAAAGTTCCATTGGTTCTATGCACAACCGGCTTATCTGAATCTCAGGTTGAGAGAATTAAAGAGTGCGCAAAAAAAATACCGATTTTCTTTTCAGGCAATATGTCTTTAGGTATAAATGTATTAATTAAACTTATAAAAAAAGCGACAAGTGCTTTAAAAGATAGTTTTGACATAGAAATTATTGAGCGGCACCATAGCAGGAAAGTAGATGCTCCAAGTGGAACAGCATTTATGATTGCGGAGAAAATTGCTGCTGAAGTAGGTGATGGTGTAAAATATTCATATGATAGGCATTCTCAAAGAAAACCCAGAGATAAAAAAGAAATAGGTATACATTCCGTTCGAGGAGGCAATATAGTCGGGGACCATGAGGTCATTTTTGCGGGAGCGAATGAAGTTATAACGCTTTCGCACCATGCACAGTCGAGGGAAATATTTGCAGATGGAGCTATAAATGCAGCAAGATTTTTGTTTAATAAACCACCTGGGCTTTACGATATGAACGATATGTTAAAATAAAAGGAGGCGATGAAAAATTGAGCAGGAAAAAAGGAAGAGAACAAGCGTTTATTTTTCTTTTTCAGAATTCATTTACGAAGGAAAACATAGATGAAATAATAGAATCAGCTAAGATGGCTGAAGACATACAGGTAGAGGATTTTGCTGTTATCTTGTTTAGTGGAGTAGTTAAAAACAGAGAGAAAATACGTTTTTACATAGAAAAAAATATAAAAGGATGGAAATTAAGCAGAATATCAAGAGTTGCAATGGCAATAATGGAAATATCGACGTATGAGATGCTATATGAAGAAAGCGTACCGGTTGAGATATCGATAAATGAAGCGGTAGAACTTGCTAAAAAATATGGAAACAAGGAAGAGTCGGCTTATGTAAACGGGGTTTTAGGTGCAATAAACAAAGAAATTGAGCAAGAAAAGTCAGGATCAGCATATTAAAAAAACTGATTGGTTTTAAGAGGGAGTTTTATGTTTAACAGCAAAATACTAACTGTTTCACAAGTGAATTCTTATATAAAGTTAATGTTTGAAGGAGATAAAAACCTAAAAAGCATTTTTATTTCTGGAGAAATTTCAAATTTTAGACCGAATTATTCTTCCGGACATTTGTACTTTTCTTTAAATGAAGAAAAAAACACAATTAGGGCAGTTATGTTTAATACTAATTTAAAAAGACTAAGATTTCAGCCGGAAAATGGCATGAAAGTAATTGTTCGGGGGTCACTGTCTGTTTATGAAGTATCGGGTCAGTACCAAGTTTATGTTGAGGATATGCAACCCTTTGGAGTAGGTACTGACAAAATAGAAATTGAAAAAACTAAAGAAAAATTAAGAAAAGAAGGGGCTTTTGATGATGAAAAAAAGAAAAAGCTTCCTCGTTTTCCTAAAGTAATAGGAATAATAACCTCGCCGTCAGGAGCTGTAATTCACGATATAAAGTGCACTATAAGACGGAGGTACCCAATTTGCAATTTAAAAATTTTTCCGGTTAGCGTACAAGGGGCAAAATCTGAAGGAGATATAATCGAAGCAATAAATTGGTTTAATTTAAAAGAAAATTGTCCAGATGTAATTATTATTGCACGCGGAGGAGGTGCTTCTGAGGATTTAAATGTTTTTAATAAGGAAGACCTTGCACGGACTGTTGCAAATTCAAACACGCCTATTATTTCAGCAATAGGCCATGAAATAGACTGGACGCTTTGTGACTTAGCAGCTGATATGCGTGCATCTACTCCATCTGCAGCGGCGGAACTTGCCATACCGGATAAAAAAGATGTTTTGAACTTTTTAAATATGTTTGAAAAAAGATTGCACCTTGCTTTTAAGACCATATTAAACGAAAAAAACAGAGAAATTGAGTATCTGTGTAAAAAAATAAAAAGGGATTCTCCTCAAGAAAAGATTGATTGGGAAAATAAAAAAATTAATGTATTCGAGGAGAGACTTAGATATGCATTTAAAAAATTTTTTAATGATACAGAAATAAAACTACAAAAATTAGAATCCAGACTTGAACTAGCAAATCCTTTAAATGCTTTTTTGAAAGGATATGTTTTTTTAGATAGTGCATTAGAAAAGCCATTTAGTATTTCTAATGCAAAGGAGGGGCAAATTTTTAGACTCCGGTGCATAGATGGATATATGGATGTGGAAGTAAAAAAAATAGGGAGTGAATCTTTTGGAGAATAATATAAATTTTGAGTATGCTGTTCAAACTTTAGAGAATATAGTAACCAGGCTTGAAGAAGGTAAAGAGAGTTTAGAGGGGACAATCCGGCTGTATAAAGAAGGCATGGCACTTATTGACAGGTGCAAATGCAAATTAAATGAAGCTGAGAAAGTTTTGGGGGATGAAGAAATTGCAAGATGAGATATTAACAAGAAAAAAAATTGAAAATATAAGAGAAAAAGTTAATTTTAAGTTAGAGGAATATTTTTCGGAACTTCGGGGAATAGAAAAAAATCTTATTGATGCAATGAGATATAGTGTGATGTCGGGTGGGAAGAGGTTAAGGCCATGTATACTTATTATGTTTTATGAACTTTGCGGGGGAAAATCAGAAAAAATATATGAAATAGCTTGTGCAATAGAGATTCTGCATACATATTCTTTGGTTCATGATGATTTACCGTGCATGGATAATGATGAATTCAGACGAGGGAAAAAGAGCACACAAGCTGTTTATGGGGAAGCTGCAGCATTATTAGCAGGTGATGCTCTTTTGACTGCCAGTTTTGACATTTTAGCAAGAAATGAGTTTTCAGAGGAATTTGGGGAAAAGAACATGTTAAGGGCTATTAAAATTTTATCTGATATGGCAGGTTTAGGGGGGATGATATCTGGTCAGGCAGAGGATATAAATATAGATAAAAATTCCAATCTAACCGATAAAGATTTGCTTAAAATCTATGAAAACAAGACAGCTATGTTGTTTTCTGCAGCAGCTAAAATAGGTGCAGTATGTGCCATGGCAGACGACAAATTAATAAGTTTAGCTGAAAAATATGGAAAATATTTTGGGATAGCTTTTCAGGTTTTTGATGATATAGCTGATTTTGAAAAAGACACCGGGAAAAAAGTCACATATGCAACTTTGCATGGACAGGAGAAATCTTATAATTTAGTAAGGGAATATGTAGACGTTATGATGAATTTACTTGAACAGACTAATGGTGAGACGAGTTATCTGAAAAATTTTTCAAGTGTTTTGTTTAAATAAAAATTGATACAATTTAAAAATGATTATGATAGAAAAATTGATAAATATAATTAAGAAATAGAATCAAGAAAAAGAATCAAGAAATAAAATTAAGAAATAAAGTTAAGAAATAAAAAGGCAAGTTAAGTGAAAGGAACTATAATGAACACGGGAGAAAATTTTGAAAATTTAAAGAGGATAAGCACCCCGGATGATTTAAAAAATATAGAAGATTTAAATAGATTGTGTGATGAAATTAGAGAAAAAATTGTATCTATAGTATCAGAGAACGGAGGACATCTGGCTTCAAATTTAGGAGTAGTGGAACTCAGCGTTGCTCTTAATAAAATTTTTTCTGGTTCAGAGGATAGAATCATCTGGGATGTAGGTCATCAATGCTATGCACAAAAGATGTTGACAGGAAGGTTTAATAGGATAGACACAATAAGGACCGAAGGCGGAATTTCTGGCTTTCCTAATAAATCGGAAAGCGAGTATGATGTTTTTACTACTGGCCATAGCAGTACCTCGATATCTTCGGCGTTAGGTCTTGCTTATTCTAACGAAATAAATGATAAAAATGCATATACAATTGCAGTAATCGGAGACGGAGCACTTACAGGGGGTTTAGCTTATGAGGGATTAAATAATGCGGGAAAATTCAAAAAAAATTTTATAGTGATTTTAAATGATAATAAAATGTCCATATCCCGTAATGTGGGAGCAATTTCCAGGTATCTGACTTATATCAGGATACGTCCGTCTTATACGAAAATTAAAGGCAAAATGGAGGTTTTGCTGAATAAAATTCCTGTTTTAGGATTTGTAACGCTCTACATATTAAAAAAGGTAAAATCGGTTTTTAAGGGACTACTATATGATAAAACACTTTTTGAAGATATGGGATTCTTGTATTACGGACCAATAGATGGGCATGACTTAAATAAGCTTATTGAAGTTTTTAAAAGAATAAAAGAGCTTAGTCGGCCGGTTTTTGTACATATTGTCACAACTAAAGGCAAAGGATATAAATTTGCTGAAAAAAATCCTAAACAGTTCCATGGAGTATCTGGTTTTAATGCAGAAACCGGTAGCAGAGACTCAGCTAAAGAAAGCTTTTCCAGTGTATTTGGGGAGGAAGTTTGCCAGATTGCTCAGAAAAATGGGAAAATATGTGCAATAACAGCTGCTATGAAATCTGGAACAGGGTTAGGTGATTTTTCAAAAAAATATAAAAATAGATTTTTTGACGTAGGAATTGCTGAAGAGCATGCTGTAACTTTCGCTGGAGGTTTAGCTGCGGGAGGTATGCTTCCGATTGTAGCTATATATTCATCTTTTTTACAAAGAGCATATGACCAGATTATCCATGATGTAGCAGTGCAGAATACAAAGGTTGTTTTTGCGATAGATAGGGCGGGATTTACCGGAAATGATGGAGAAAACCACCAAGGGCTCTTCGATTGTGCATTTTTAAATTCTATCCCCGGGATGAAAATTTTTGTTCCTGCTTTTTTTGATGAATTAAGATATATGCTTAACTTAGCGGTGTTTGACTATGATAAATTTTCAGCTATAAGGTACCCTCGGGGGAGTGAGTTTTATAAGCCTGCATATTTTAAATATAGTGGAAATGATTTTGATATAATCGGAGATAAAGAATCGGATATTTTAGCTATTACATATGGGAGAATTTTTTCAAATGTTTGTTTGGCGTATGAGGAAATACTTAATGAAACGCAAAAAGAGATTTGTATTTTAAAACTAAATGTAATAAAACCAATTAGTAACAATGCAATAGATATGGGGCTAAAATATAAGTATATTTTTATATTTGAAGAGTCTTATAAATCAGGCGGTATAGGAGAGTCTTTTGGGAAAAAACTATTAGAAAGAGGGTTTAATGGAAAATTTTTTCATGTAGGAGTAGACGATAAATTTGTGGGGTGTGCTAAAGTAGAGGACCAGATAAAAAAATTTCACTTAGACAGCATAGGTATAAAGGACAAAATTCTTATGGAGATTGGAAAAGAAAAATGAAAAAAAGGTTAGATGTTTTAGTATTTGAAAGAGGGTTTTCAGAGAGTCGTATGCGGGCACAGTCGCTTATAATGGAAGGGTGCGTATTCATAGATGGTGAAAGAGCTGACAAGTCAGGGATGCTGTATCCGGAAGAGTGCAAAATTGAAGTGAAGAAAAGAAAACTTAATTTTGTAAGTAGGGGAGGATTGAAACTTGAAAAAGCAATAAATTCATTTAATATAGATTTAGAAGGACTTACCGCTTTGGATGCAGGGGCTTCCACAGGAGGATTTACAGATTGCATGCTTAAAAATGGATGCAAAAAAGTTTACGCCGTAGATGTGGGATATGGTCAACTTGCATGGGAATTAAGAAATGATTCAAGGGTAATTAATCTTGAAAGAACAAATATAAGATATATAACTAAAGACAAAATAGATGATGAAATTGAGTTTTTTTCGGCAGATTTATCATTCATATCTTTATGTATGGTTTTGCCTTCAATAAGGAAAATAATCAGTGCAGAATGCAGAGGTGTTTGTTTAATAAAGCCTCAATTTGAAGCAGGAAGAGAGAAGGTCGGGAAAAATGGAGTGGTTAGGGATAGGAGCGTAAGGATTGAAACAATAAAAAAAGTGGTTGATTTTTGCAAAGATAATGGATTTTCTGTAAATGGATTGGATTTTTCACCTATAAAGGGTCCTAAAGGCAATATAGAATATTTGATTTATGTAAAAAAATCAGATTCTCCGGAAGTTTTGGAAGATGTAGATATAGCCACAGTTGAAAGTATGTCGTTTAAATGTTTAAATGGTGAGGAGAGTGGATTTTGAAAATAATTTTATTTTATAATCAAGAAAATAGGGATGCTTTATTATGTTTAAGAAAAGTAAAAGAACTCCTGGGATCACTAAATGTAGAAGTTTCAGATTATTGGGAGGCTACAAATGAAAGCCAAAGGGAGCAAAAACTCGCTGAATGCGATATCGTCCTGATTATAGGTGGCGATGGAACTATAATGCACTATTCAAAACTTGTTTGCAGCTACCAAAAGCCAGTTTTAGGTATAAACAGCGGTAGATTAGGATTTTTGGCAGGCTTGGAAAAAAGCGGAATAAAAAGTCTAAAATATTTGATTGATGGCGAATATAAAATCACAGAAAGAATGCTTATAAGTGCAGAAATAAATGGCAAAGAAAACGAGTATTGTGCTTTAAACGATATGGTTATATCGAGAAATTTTGATTCACAAATTATGGATTTCAAGGTTTCTAGGTGCGGTAAATTAGTATGTACATTCAGAGCAGATGGAGTTATTGTAGCTACACCCACTGGTTCTACGGCATATTCCTTGTCGGCAGGAGGACCTATAGTTGAAGCTGATATGGAGTGTATAATTTTAACTCCGGTTTGTGCACATTCATTGTCGGTAAGACCCATGATTTTTGATGCGGCGGGAGAAATTGAAATAGAATTTATGATGAGGAAGGGTCTGCAAGGTTTTATAAGTTGTGATGGGAATGTTTTATTTAATTTTAAAAATTCTGGAAAGATGCGAGTAAAACATTCTAAAAAATATGTTAAGATGATAACTCTGCCGGGTCAAGACTTTTATAAAAACTTAGATAAAAAATTGATAGAAAAAGAATTATTTTTATAGAAAGCAGGAGGTAATTTGATTTCGCATTCACACATAGAAAATATTGCTGTAGTAAAAAACACAGATGTATATTTTTCACCAGGATTTAACGCCATAACAGGGGAAACGGGAGCGGGCAAATCGATAATC
>CATOLC010000029.1 GCA_951800855.1 uncultured Ruminococcus sp. | reverse complement strand
CCTTGACTCCGTGTCCATCCCTACGAGCGTAACATCAATTGGGGACCGTGCTTTTGAAGAATGCTGGCATCTTACCTCCGTGTCCATGCCTACGAGCGTAACGTCAATTGGGGAGTATGCTTTCTGTGGCAGTGGCCTTACCTCCGTTACTATCCCTGAAAACTCAAACCTCACATCAATTGGGGATCATGCTTTTAGAGGATGCGGCCTTACCTCCATTAATATCCCTAAAAGCGTAACGTCAATTGGGTGCAGTGCTTTTGAATACTGTTCTAATCTTAAATCCATTACAGTCCAGGGAGACGGGGCAGCATTAGCAGGACTTCGTAATCATGTTGATCCCCAATGTAAAATATCTTTTTTATCCGAATAAGCATTTATTTCTTTAAAAGTTATTGCCTTATTTTTGTTCCAAAGTAAAAGGAAGTAAACAAATTAATTAACTTAATAAAAACCTCTGCTTAAAATATAAAAAAACAAGCAGAGGTTTTCTATCTATTTTTGCCCTTCCAGATATTTAATATAATTAAATGCCAGAAGGTATAAAACACATAAATATTATACATTTAAATTTAGAGATGACATTTTAAAAATGAGAATAAAAAATCCCCGCGTTACCGTATTGTACTCGAAATAACCTGCCAATATAAGCAGGTGGGTGTTTTGCTCGCATTTTCGTGCTCCCTGCTTCTAGATATTAATCCAGGAGGTCTGCAATCCAATACGAGAACCAAACTCCCAATAAAAAAATGTAGGGTTATATGAGTACAGTCCGCGAATAACGCAGGAAATATTCTCTTACGATGTTATGAAAACACTTTAAGCTTTTAGGTAAGTGTTTAGAATTGAAAGCATTTTAAAGTTTTTCGCTAAAGTGCTTCTCAAAAATTACAGATAATTCATCACGAACACTGTCATCCTGAACTTCTTCGAAATAACTTTCCTCCCCGGAATCAGAGGGTTTTGCTTCAAATATATAATACAACATATATTTGTCATCCGATGGTTCCTCAGCGTTCTGGTATTCAGAATGCGGAAAAAGGGCATAAAATAATCTGTTTTTATATTCCACGGAATCCATTACCTCAAAATCCGTCTCTTTTCCTTCTTCATCGATAAGAGTTACCATGTTATCTAAAAATTCATTATTCAATAAAATTCATCTCCTAAAATAATTATACATATTATTTTTATTAAGTCAAATAATAAATATTTTAATTTAAAAAAGAATTGAACTGAATTTTCTTTATAATAAGATATTTTAATCTAAAATTTTACTAAATGTTACTATATTCACAAATATTAAACAGGCCATATTAAACGAACAGCACAAAAACATTGTTCGAAGATTCAATAAATTTATTTAAGGATTAGGAATTAAAAATGGGGGAAATTTCGTTCTTTAGGATGATAATTTGACAAAACAACCGTCTCAAAATAGAATAATATATATTATAATAACACTTAAATAAATTTTGTGCTTAATGAGGGATTTTTATGGATTGTATATTTTGCAAAATAGTTTCAAAAGATATTCCCGCAGAGATTTTATATGAAAACGAGTCTGTTTTGGTCTTTAAGGATTTAAATCCTGTAGCGCCTATTCATTTTCTTGCTATAACTAAAGAACATATTTCTTGTACAAATGATATAAATAGTAAAAACAAGCATTTGATAGGTGAAATTTTTGAAGTTATAAGCTTAATTTGCAAAAAGAAGGATATACCTACGGAATACAGAATAGTAAACAACTGTGGAGCTAAAGCCGGACAAACTGTTCCACATATTCATTTTCATATATTAGGGGGAAGGGAACTAAGCTGGCCTCCAGGATAAGGCTTAATAGAGCTAGACCGCATATTATAAGAATTAATTTTTCTATCTAGGGTAGTTCTAAAAAGGGTAGAAGGTAAAAGATGACAGAAGAAAAAAAGAAAAGAGAATAAAAAATTATGTCTAAAGATTTAGAAACAGATTAGGTCTTATGAGCGAATCGGGTTAAACATATGGGTAAAAGGATGTTGACAAGACTTAAGCATATCATTATAATCTTATTAAAAAAGTTTTTTTATGAAAGAGGTATTTTTATGGTGTCAAAAGCAAAGGTACGTGTTAAAATTTTATCGTATGTGTTGTCATCGGGCATATTAGTTTCAAGCATTCCAAGCAATAAAGCATTTGCATTGAATATAAGCTCTGACCAGATATTAGCTGGGGCGATAGGTTCCACGATTGCAGGCGTAGCTCCTAATATTTGCTACAATATTTATCATATGATATCTTCTGGTTTTAAAAATATAGTTCGGACTTATAAAGACAATAAGTGTAAGGGATTTAAAAGCTCGCAAAAAATTGTGAATGATTTAGAAAAAATAATAGAAAATAAATCTACCGTCAAGGTTCATGGGCAAACAAAAGCGAAAAAACAGCTTTTTGATGTGCTAAGCGGGACTATTGCGAGAATTGACAATATAAAACGTGGCAATACCGATACTAAAGAAATCCGCGGGAATATAATTTATTTGATTGGTCCTTCTGGAACGGGGAAAACAAAGATGTGTTATGCGATTGCAGACGCTTTTTTAAAGCACCCGGAAAAAACTGCAATTTTCTGCCACAGCGAAAGCATCACAGGTGAATCAGAACTCGGGTCCCAGTTATTTAAAACTATTATAGCGAAAGATGTAGGGGAAGAGCGAACAAAAAACATATTTACGGGCAGTGATGGGATTGTTGCAAAGGATGAAGAATCGCCAATGCTTAAGCATCTGTTAAGATGGTATGATTCAGTTGTTATAATTGACGAATACGATAAAATGAAACAAAAAAGTGCTAAACCAGGTTCGACAATGAACGTAAATGGGATAGCAATTCCCACCGGTCAGCTTGGTTCGGGCGAGGACAAGAGTGCTGATGAAATTCTTCGCTCTATTGCATCAACTGGAAAATACCGGTTCATGAATAAAGAAGTGGATTGTAGCAGAACATTATTTTTGATAACCACTAATGAAACTCGTGAGGAGCTCGAGAAAAACTTCGGGATTGGCGGGCTTCAGGGTGGAGGAGTCCAAAGACTTAGTATAATTGAGTTTGACTATTTGCCAAAAGAAGCATGTTTATCGATAGTAAATGATATGATTGATGATATAACTAAAGTCTTAGTTGACAAAAACGGAATATTTAAGTTGAACAGCATTAAATTTGATAAAAAAGACATTGAAATGATGGCCGAATATATATTCAATGATAAAGTTATGCAAGGCAGAGCCAAATACAAACTTGAGGACAAAATTTACAGCCTGCTTTCCACAGATTTAGGTAAGGACTACAACAAGGATGTTAAGCTATCAATTAGATACTCAGAGGAAGATAAAGATGTATATTTCATAAAGGAGATTATATAAAGGTTATTTAACTATTTTCCTTTAATAAATGTTTTAATTCGAAAGATTTTTTTTGACGGCTGATACTATTTCGTCAACATGCATGCCTCTTGAACCTTTAAATAGAACTTTATCCCCTGTCTCAAGAAAACCATAGATGCATCTACCTGCTTCTTCATTATTACTAAAATGCATGGTTTTAATAGGAAGTGATGAGTCATTAGCTCCTTGATGGATAAATTTTGAAAGATTTCCAACTGTTACTAGTATGTTTATTCCTTCCAGGGCAATGTATTTTCCTAAATCATAATGGATTTTTTCTGTGTTATCGCCAAGCTCCAACATATCAGCTATAACGGCTATATTGCGTCCTTCAGACTTAAGAGCTCTTAGCACAGCTAATGCACTTTTTACAGAATCAGGGCTTGCGTTATAAGAATCGTCTATTATATTTATGCCATTTATTTCAGAAATCTCTTGTCTCATGGAAACTCCCTTATAATTTAAAAGTCCCGTTTTAATGTCATCGAAATACATTCCTATTTCCAGAGCTATTGATATGGCAGCAAGTGCATTATAGACATTATGTATCCCTAGACATGGAATTACTAGGCTTTCTTTAAAATCGGGCGTGATAAGAGTAAATTCAGTAGTATTTTGATAGGACAAAATATCTTCTGCTCTATATTGGTAAGCACCATTTAAACCAAAATACACTACGTCATTAAGTCTAGTTTTACCCAATTGTGCTAAAAACGGACTATCTCCATTTAAAAAATATTTTCCATTGTAATTTTTTAAGATTTTTAACTTTTCTTCCCGTATATTTTCTTGAGTTTTAAGATTTTCTATATGAGATATACCTATATTAGTTATAACTCCTATATCTGGCTCTACAATTTCGGATAATTTTTCCATCTCACCGAACTTGCTTATCCCCATTTCTACCACCATAGCCTCATGATGTGCTTCTATTTCCAGCAAGGTTAGTGGAAGACCGATTTGCCCATTGTAATTTCCTTGCGTTTTTAGAACATCCACTTCAGCAGATAAAACAGATGCTATCATTTCTTTAGTGGTCGTCTTTCCTACGCTTCCGGTGACGCCTATCACAGGTATATCGAAAGTTTTTTTGTAATTTTGTGCTATTTTCTGCAATGCTTCCATAGTATTTTCTACTTGTATCACAGTTCCGCTACCATCCGGAATATCGCAATTTTTATCAATTAGAGAAGCTACTGCGCCCTTTTCAAAAGCACTGCTTATAAAAGAATGCCCGTCAACATTTTCTCCCATAAGAGGAACAAAGAGATCTCCTTCTTTTATCTTTCTGCTATCTATGCTTACAGAAGTTATGCTATTTCTTTCACCTTCTCTTAAAATTTTGCCATCACACCATTTTGATATCTCATAAATACTTGTATTCTCCATAGTGCTCCTTTCCAGATTTTACATATTACTTAATATTTCATTAACTATTTGACGCTCGTCAAATGGGGATTTAATTCCTTTAGTTTCCTGATATGTTTCATGCCCTTTTCCAGCTAAAACTATGATGTCCCCTTCTTTTGCGTTTTCTATGCAGTATCTAATAGCATCTTTTCTATTTGGAATTACTATATACTTTCCAGATGTTTTTCTTAATCCCACTTTTATATCAGATATTATATCCATTACATCTTCATTTCTGGAGTTATCTTCTGTAATTACTGAAAGGTCCGAAAATTTACCAGAGATTTCTCCCATTTCATACCTTCTTATTTTCGGTCGGTTTCCTCCTCCGCCAAACATTGTTATTAGTCTTTTAGGTTTATATTCCCTCAAGGTTTTCAAGGTGTTTTCCATTCCTGAGGCATTATGAGCATAGTCTATAATAAGAGTATATTTTTCAGAAGTTTTTATAATTTCTAGTCTGCCTTTTATTTTTGCTAAAGCTAATCCCTCTTTAATTTGTTCGTCTTTGATTCCTATATAATTACAAACAGAAATCGCTGCTAAAGCGTTGTATGCATTAAATTTTCCGGGAACTGATATTTTAACCTCAAGATTTATTTCCCCATGAACCTTAAATTTGCACCCTAAATAGTCACTGCCCGACAGAAGCTCTATATTTTCACCCCAAATTTGGGATTTATTGGAAAATCCAAATGTTTTTATTTTACATGTATGATTGTCTATTATTTTGCTTGTATTTGCGTCGTCATAGTTCACAAAACCAACATTGCATTTTTTAAATAGTTTACTTTTGCAGTGTATATATTCTTCCATGTCTTTGTGTTCTTTACCGCCAATATGATCGCTGGATAAATTTGTAAATATACCGTAATCAAAGTTAAAACCGTATAATCTATGGTCCCTGAGTCCAATAGAAGATGCTTCCAAAATTGCATATTTGCAACCACTATATACCATAAGCCTTAAGTATTTATGAATATCGTAAGACTCCGGAGTGGTGTTTTTCAGTTCAATAACACGCTCCCCGATGAATGCTCCCAATGTCCCGAGCATTCCAGCTTTTTGTCCGGAAAATTCCAATATAGATTTTATCATGCAAGCAGTTGTAGTTTTCCCTTTGGTACCTGTTATTCCGATTGTAATCAGATTCGAGCTGGGGTCTTTAAAGAAATTTTTTGACATTACCGCCAAAGCTTCCCGTGTATCTTCAACAAGAATAACGTTAATCCCAGGGAAATCGCATTTTTTTTGTACAATTATTGTGTTTGCTCCTCTTTTTATTGCATCTTCAATAAAATTATGACCGTCAAATTCTGCTCCTACCAGACATACAAAAGCACTCCCTGGCATTACTTCCCTTGAATCATAAACTAAGTCCGATATTTGAACTTCGGGAGAAATTTTCTTTTCTATTATTTTTAAATTATTAATTATTTCGCTAAGTTTCAAATAAATCATCTGCCTTTAGGTTTTTTCTGATTTCTAAATATGATTTTTTATTAGTCTTCACGTACTTTCAAAAATATTTCCTTTATTTTATTTTGTGCAGAAGAATTACATATCGCAACAACATTGTCACCACTGAAAAGCACAGTGTCTCCTTGTGGGATTATCAGTTTTTCATTACGCAAAATTGAAACAATGAGTGAAGATTCCGGCATATTTATTGTTTTTATTGCTTTTCCTTCTAAATAGGAGTTAAGTGGTAAAGTCATAGAACAGATTGAAGCTTTGCCCTTATTCAGGCTTACTAAAAGTTGGAGCTCCGTGCTGTCTATTTCTTGTTCAATCATACTTGTGATTATTTCCGTACTGCTAACTACATCATCTACTCCTAATTCCTTTATGGCTTCAAGGTTTCTTGGATTATTTGCTCTTGCTATAACTTTTCCTACCATAAATCTTTTCTTAACGAGCTGAGAAGCCACTAAATTGTCCTGGTCTCTTCCTGTTACGGCAATAAAACAATCTGCTTTAAAAATATCAGCATCAGTAAGTGGTTTTATTTCTGTTCCGTCGCCACATGTTACTTCTATACCCAGTTCATTTGCAAGTTTTGTGCACCTGGATTTGTCCTTTTCAATAAGAGACACCTTGTACCCCTTGTCCAGTAAGTTCTGAGACAGATAATATCCTAATTTGCCTCCTCCCATTATAACTACCTTCATAATATCAATCCTTTTTTAAAATTGTGACAAATTAGTTAACAACCCTGGTGTATATCACCTTATCTTTAGAGCTTACAACTTGTTCATCATCTATACTTACATGCCCGTTTTTATCAAGAGTTCCTATAATTGTTTCTCCTACTCTGTTGGGAAGTTCATTTATCTTTCGCCCTATGAAAATAGCCTCTATTTCACGAGTAAAAAACGAAAGTGTAGATGAACCAAAGGTTGCTTGTTTTTCACGTGGGCTATCTTCAAGTGCAGCAAGCATCGCAGCACAAGAAAGCTTAGTTTCGCATACAGTTTTTAAGCCGAATTCATTGAAGACTTGCTCTCTTGATGGGTCGATAACTCTAGTTACTACATTATTAATTCCGAAAAATTCCTTTACAATCTGCGAAATTGTTATGTTTAAGTTATCATCCTCAGTGACTGCAGCTACAGCATCACAGCTTTCCACTCCTGCACTTTTCATTACTTCTATATCCATAGGAATTCCAGTTACAGTTAGACCGTCGAAATCATCATCCAAATCTTTAAAAGAATCAGCATCACGGTCTATAACAGAAACAGTATGTCCGTAACGAAACAAGCTATCTGCAAGTCTTCTTCCAAGTTTTCCACATCCAATAACTAAAATATTCATTTATGAACCTCTTTTATAGTTACTTTTTAAGTTTATAAAATATAAAAATATATAGGGATTATTTCCTGAATTAGGAATTAAGCGTTTTCATTATACACTATAAAAAGTTTTTATTCAACCTTAGGTAGAAACATTATAAACTCTGATATATATAGAAATTAAATTTTATAGTTTAAAAGTTAAGTGTATATTTTATTGTTAATTATCTTTTGTTTTTAATTCCAAAAATTGCTGTTGATTTATAAGAACCTGTCTTGGCTTAGAACCTTCATGTGGACCGATTATTCCCATCCTTTCTAGCTTATCAATAAGTCTGCCTGCTCTAGGATATCCTATATCGAGTTTTCTTTGCAAAAGAGATACCGAAGCTTGTCCGCTTGTAACTACACATTCTATGGCGTTATTTAATAGAGGGTCTTTTTCTGTTTCTTCTTGTTTTTCTTCCATATCTTTTTTATCCATTTCGGCATTTTTGTCTATTTTTTCCATTATTTCACTATCATATTCCAGCTCTTTTTCAATTTTTATATGATTTATAATGTTTTCTATTTCTGAATCAGTAACATAACATCCCTGCACACGTAGTGGCTTATTGGAACCTATCGGAGAAAACAGCATATCTCCTCGGCCGAGGAGTTTTTCTGCTCCGCTCATATCAAGGATTGTTCTAGAATCCACCTGAGATGACACAGCCAGTGCAATCCTGCTGGGAATATTTGCCTTTATAATGCCGGTTATAACGTCTACAGAGGGCCTTTGTGTGGCTATTACAAGATGCATCCCTGCAGCCCTTGCCATCTGTGCAAGCCTGCATATATAGTCTTCTATCTCATTCGGTGCAGCCATCATTAAGTCAGAAAGCTCATCTATTATTATAATTATACTATACATTTTAACAAGTTCATTTCCGTCTTTATCCTTAAGACCCTTATTCCTCTCGACGTAAGAATTATAAGAGTGCATATCTCTTACGTTGTTTTCGGCAAAAATTTTATATCTACGGAGCATTTCCTCAACGGACCAACTGAGAGCTCCTTTGGCCTTTTTAGGGTCAGTTACAACTGGTACCAAAAGATGGGGGATGCCATTATATACTCCTAGTTCAACCACTTTTGGGTCAATCATTATAAGTTTAACTTCATCTGGCGAAGCTTTGTACAATAAACTAACAATAAAGGAGTTTATACATACAGATTTTCCCGAACCGGTTGAGCCGGCAATCAAAATATGAGGCATTTTTCCTAAATCCGCAACGACTACTTTGCCTGATATATCTCTTCCTAAAACAACTGTAAGCTTACTTTTTGCATTTATGAATTCATCCGAGGAGATAAGTTCATACATATTTACTACACTAACTACTTTATTGGGAATTTCAACGCCAACTGCAGCTTTTCCTGGAATTGGGGCTTCTATTCTTACTCCCGATGCAGCAAAATTAAGTGCTATATCATCGGCTAAGTTCGTTATTTTACTTATTTTCACCCCAGATGCAGGTTGGAGTTCATATCTCGTAACAGCAGGGCCTCTGCTGAAATCAACTATATTAGTTTCCACATTGAAACTCTTTAGAATATCTACTAACATTTTTCCATTACTCTGAAGTTCATGATTAGTTAATTTTTCATTCGTTTTAGCTGATTTATTTAAGAATCTTAAAAGAGGATAATCATATCCGTCTGTTTTTTCATTGTTATTAACTATTTGAGAGATTTCTTTTTTGCCTTCCTTATTTACTTCATTGATATTTTCATCGGGCTCTTTAGCATTTTTATTAAAAGAAGATGCACTACTAGGAATTTCCACATCTTCTGAAGATTTATAATCCTTTATTTGCTTTAACTTTCCTGCACATTTTTTAAAATTGTTTTCTGAACTGTCTATTGATATATCAATCTTGCTATTTTGTCTATTAACAGCTAAATTTTCCTGAATAAACCCGGGTGTTTTATCCAAAACTTTATTTTTATTAGTCTCTTTATTTTCTTTATATTTAATCAACTTATTTTTGCAAAATGCTACTGGTGAAAAC
>CATOLC010000028.1 GCA_951800855.1 uncultured Ruminococcus sp. | reverse complement strand
TTTCCTGCTTTCTTCTCTATTCCCTTTTCAATGTCCGATTAAGCATGCGCACTGCACACGCTCTTTTTACTTTATCATCCTCTCCTCTTTTTGTCAACCCAACTTTTTCCTTTTCTGCCTTTTATATAGTTTAATCTCGTGCTTAATTTGTGTTTTTGTGCGAAATGATAGATAAATTCTCGCTATTCCTGATATAAAAAATTATAACCCCTAGAAAATAAAAAGTCACGCCAAGTTGACGCAACCCAAGCGCAATTATACATTTTTAACTTTATCCACTAAGGCGGTAAAAGCCTTTTCATCAGAGATTGCAATTTCAGACAACATCTTCCGGTTCAGCGATATATTAGCTTTTTTCAGTCCATTCATAAAAGAAGAATAATTTATTCCTCTCATTCTGCACGCTGCTGAAATTCTTGTAATCCAAAGAGACCTAAAATTCCGTTTCTTTTGGCGTCTTCCTATATATGCATAATTCCCAGACTTCATTACAGCCTGTTTCGCCATTTTAAAATGTTTACTTTTTGCTCCCCAATATCCAGCTGCTAATTTCAGTACTTTTTTTCTTCTTTTTCTAGTAACCAACGCACCCTTTATCCGTGCCATTTTATTTACCTCCGTCTAATTAACTTAATAACTTTAAAATTTTTATTTATGTGTATTCCTAATATTTTATTCTTATTTATACGGGACAAGCCTTACTATCCTCTTTGCATTTGTAACATCAGCAACCGTATTTTTCCTCAAGTGTCTTTTTTTCCCTTGAGCTTTTTTGGTAAGTATGTGGTTCATATACGCATGAGATCTCATAACTTTTCCGCTTCCCGTCAAACGAAACCTCTTTTTCGCTCCCGTATGCGTTTTAATTTTGTACGGTTTAACTTTTCCTACTCGCACTTTTGACATTCAAGTACACTCCTTTAATATTGTTCTTTCATCTTTACAAACCATAGCCTATTGTTTACTGCCTATTCTGATTCTCTTGTCTCTCCCAGAACATTTGCATCGTTTTTATCTGTCTGTTTTGTCTTGTCTTGCTGTATATTTGCTGACAGAATCATAATCATACGGTTACCCTCGACCTGTGCTTTACTTTCAATTTTCGCAATGGGTTCGCACGCAGACACAAATCTAGCCATAAGCTCAAATCCCCTTGATGGGTCATTATTCTCTCTGCCGCGAAACTTAATCACTATCTTGACCTTATTGCCTTGTTCCAAAAAATTTTTGGCATGCCTTGCTTTAGTTACAAAGTCTCCTTCCCCAATGTTAACAGAAAGTCCTATTTCCTTCAGCACCGCAGCTTTTTGTTTCTTTCTGTTATCTTTATTTTTTTTGTCTTGATTATAGCAATACTTGCCATAATCCATTATCCTGCAGGTCGGCGATATATTAGCTTTTGGATTCCCGGCCGAAACTTGAACTAAGTCTAAATCTTTAGATTCAGCTATACCTAAAGCCTTTTTAGAATCCAAAACGCCCAAGTTAGAACCATCCGAATCTATTACCAGCACATTTGAATTTTCTATGTTTTCATTTACCTGAAACCTCTTATTAATACTCAATACACCTCCACAAGCTCTTAAAACAAAGCACGGACACAATTTGTCCGTGCCTATGCTTGTTTCTTATACATTCATACAAACATACTGACCTATGAAAGCTATTACTACACAGGTGAGAACAAATTGCTCCTCTTTATTTTATAATATATAAAATTATATAACTTATTTCTGCCTTTGTCAATATTTTTTTAATTTAGGCAGTGAAAGAAACTAATCATGCGGTATACAAAATACAAAGAGTAAAAGAGCAAAAAAAGGACAAAAACGGATGTGTTTTGCGGTATATATGCCACTATTTAGCCCGGTTTGCTCGTAAATTTGCCCTGTTTCTAAATTTTTAGATATGATTTTTTATTCTCTTTATCTCTCTTTATATCTTTTCCTTTCGACACCTTTTGCCTTCTATCTATTTCTGCCTTTGTCAATATTTTTTTAAAATTTTCTTTTTTAGTTTTTTAATAATAAGTAATGCGGAGGAAAGAAGTGTGGCAGAAGAGGGCAAAAATAAGCTTTCTTGTAAGCTATCTGATGTTTTTACTGCATTGAAAACTTCATTTGGAACGCCTAAATCTGCCGGAGTATTATTGGGAATATTATCGGGAATATTATCAGGAGGATTCTCTGTGTTATCTGTATTTATCAGATTTGGCACGGAACCGCCAAGCGCGTCCGATTCGGTACCTGTCACCTCTTTTATTTCACTGTCTGGATTGCCCGTACCAATTTCAAATTCACCGTTGCCTGACTCCTCGGCACCTGTGTCTTCATCAAACTGATTTTCTCCCTCCTTAGGAATCTCTGGTTCTGCAATAATTACGCCATTTATGCCAACAACGGTCACTTCAGCAAATATTCCTTTTTCGATATCGCCCTCTTTTATGGTGTACGTACTTCGAGTTTCTCCCTCAACAAGCTTACCGCCCACGAACCACTGGTATTTAGGTTCTAAATCTTCACGTCCATAGCCGTCTGCTATTGTTACATCAACTTGGAGTTCTTCTCCGTCCTCCATGTCTCCCTTAATCACTGCACTTACACAATTTTTTAGTTCATTATCAACTATTTTTATAACCTCTGCTGCCCCGCCGCCTACATTTTTCAAGCAAGGAAAATAAAAATGCTTGGTGCATTTAGAGTCATCTTCATTCGGGTCGAATAAATCTGTAGTAAAAATCCAGGCGTTATCTCCATTTATGTTCAAATTGCTCATTTTATCGCTTGCTCTGCCTTCTCCCACTCCAGTCATCTGGTCAAATTCCAGCTCTTCCCCCTCCACACATATTTGGGCACTAGCAGGCTCTGCAGCCGCATCTTTTCTTGTATAGCACCCTTCTATGTCCCCCGTGTCACTGTTCCCGCGCGACCCAACCAGCTTGCCGATATAGGCTTTACTATTTCCAGCACCACTATATGCATAAACATTCCCTGCTGCATAGCTTCCTCTTATATTACAATTAGCAATCCCGGCCAAACCGCCTGAGTAAGCCGTGTTTTGGGCACCAAACGCTGATACGTCCCCAGTTGAATATGCATTGCTTATTGTGCTTGAATTCATGCTGTTTTCTGCGGCTAACCCGCCTGCATAAGCTTCAGAATACCGGTTCGAACAAGAGGCGTAAATATTCCCAGATGAATAGCTTTTGTCTATGTTGCCCTTGATATTCTGCCCAATCAGCCCGCCGGCGTAAACTTTATCATTAGAAATAGAAGAAAGAGCATAAACACTGGCCTGTGCATAACTGCTCTTTATTTCTCTATTTATATTGCTTTCGCCCACCAGACCGCCCACCTTACAGCCTTCTATATCACCAAAACCATCTGTATTCAGAGCGTAAACTTTGCCCACAGCACAGCAATTTTCTATAACAATATTATCTTCGACTGCTCCGGCCAAACTTCCCGCATAACTGCCCTTGGAATTAGAAATCACTGTGCAATTAGTTATACCTAAATTTTCAATTGTCGCATCTTTGAGTTTTCCAAATAAACCTGCATATGTACTAGAGTCTTGTTCCGTTTCTAACACAACCATATTTTCAATTGTGTGACCGTCTCCGTCAAAAGTCCCTTGAAACGGATATTCGTTATTTCCTATCGGGCCCCACACATTTTCGGCTTGTCCCGTTATTGCCACCTTAAATTGGCCCGAATTGCCAATTTCTTCGTTTATTTCCGGCACGTTGCCGTCTAAGTCGATATTTGCAGTCAATTTTACATATTGATTTGCAAAGTTTTTTCCGTCGTTTACTGTTTTGGCAAATGCCGCCAGTTCAACTGCATTTTTGATCTCAAGTGGGCTATCTACCGTGAAATTGTTATAATTTGCATCTATTTCATATAAAAAATTATTATATCCATTATCCTGAGAATATTTAATATCATATCTGCTCCCAGATGTCGCCGTTATTTCCATCTCTGCCAGATATTTCTTGTTCCCAGTCTCCTCCGCCTCAACGGCCATTGCGGTTACCAAAGAAAACCCTAAAGCAAAAATTAATACTAATTTAGGGGAAATAATTTTATTAAATTGCCCGTTCACTCACTCCACTCCTTGCGTTTTATATGCAACTGTACTATTTTTTAGTATTATTTTATACTACTTTATATAATTTTAAAAGCTCAATTGTATTAAAAACTATTTAAAATCTCCTCTTTCCCGTTTCTGGCAAGTTTATGCTTATTTAACACATATTTATGGAGTTTGTAATAATTCATTCCTATATTCCCTCATTTCCGCCTAATATCCTTGACTTAAGCTTTAAAGCGCTAGTAATCACATCAATCTAAATTTTACTTCAGCTAATTTACGCAGCTCCTTAAAATCAGTCGATTCCTTTAACAAATTTTTTATTAGTTTTATCTAATCTATATATGCCGGGGAGGAAATAGCATTATAATATCTAAGTATAGCATTAACGCACTTGTCTGTCAGACCTTTATTATTTATAAAATCTTTTAACTCTTCCTCCGAAACTCTATCGTTAATCTTTTTCAAGAGTTTCTCAGTTAACTCTGCGTGTCTCTTTTTTCTCGTTTCACTAAACTCCACTTTGAATTTTTTATTTTCTTCTAAAATATCTATGATATCCCTGCGAATACTTCTATTTCTCCATTCCTCTTTTTCTTTCTCTAGCTTACTAATTACGTTTTCGAGATTTTCTACTTCGGGGCTCTTTTGATTCGCAAGATTTGAATCTGAATTTTTATCCTTATCCGGTTGTCTGTTGTAACAAAGAAGTGCCACCGTAGCACTCACAGAACATGCCCCAACTATAGAAAGAACAATCTCCCCAGCATATTTTTTGAAAAATTCCCCGTTAATTTTGGCGGACGCACTATTGAACATACTAGCTTGTAAGGCTATAGCTAATGTAAAGCACACAATTCTTTCAAATCTAATAATCTTTTTCATAAAAAATCCCTCTTTTAAACATTTATCACTCTTTTATTATAACATGTTTTTTGATAAAAATTAATTATTTTTTCAATATTTCTACTTATTATCATATTTCTCTGCTAATTTTACTAAATTTTTCATCAAAACAGCAATTGTCATAGGCCCAACTCCCCCCGGTACTGGAGTTATGTGCTCTGCTTTGATTTTAACCCTCTCAAAATCCACATCTCCACAAAGCTTCCCATCTGGTAATCTATTTATTCCCACATCAATCAGTGTTGCTCCTTTTTTTACCATATCTTCACTAATTAATTTGGGTTTACCCACGGCTGAAACTAAAATATCCGCCTGACTACAAAATTTTTTAATATCTTTAGTTTTACTGTGGCAAACCGTTACTGTAGCATTTCTGCTGAGCATCATAAGGGAAAGGGGTTTTCCAACTATGTTGCTTCTTCCGACAATTGTACACGTTTTCCCTTCGATTTCTATACCATTACTCCTCAATATTTCTATAATGCCAAATGGCGTGCATGGAAAAATATCTGCTTCTCCTGAGCAAATTTTACCAAGATTATATTCATTAAAACAGTCCACATCCTTCTCAGGCGAAATTGCCCTTGTCACAGCCGAAGAGCTGATATGCCCTGGGAGCGGGAACTGTACCAATATCCCATGAATCTTTTTATCTTTATTTAAGGCTGAAATAACTTGTAAAAGCTGATCTTGAGTAGTTTCTTCCCTAAGCGCAACTTCTTCAGAGTAAACTCCAATCTCCTCACATGCCCTTTTTTTATTTTTTACATAAACTTTAGATGCTGGATCATTTCCTACTATCACTACAGCCAACCCGGGAATAATTCCCTTTTCCTTTAGTCTTATTACTTCTTCCCTTATTTGCGATTTTATTTCCCCAGCAAGCTTTTTACCATCAAGTACCAATAAAATCTCTCCTTAAAATAATAGTTTAAAATAATAATATTAAAAATATACAACTCAACAAATAAAAAGTAAACTATAAAAATATAAATAAAGATAAATAAAGCAATTAAAATGCAAAAAGCGTCTGAGCAAAAGCAGTAACCTTTGTACCCAGCTTAAACGTCCTAAATCCTGATACAATCCTAAAAATACAAGTTTATTTATAGCAAAAAAGAAGGACACATATCCTCCTTTTTAGAGTGTAAAGGTCCCTCTAATTAATATCTAAAACTCATAATGCGTCCACATGCTTAATACTTTTATTGTTTTTATCTCCTCGAACACTTGATAGACCAGCCGATGTTTTGCGTTTATTCTCCTAGAATACATCCCCTTTAAGTCATTAACCAGTTTTTCGTAAGGCGGAGGATTTTTGAGGGGATTTTCCGAAATTATATCTATAAGAGATTTAGCTTTGCTTGATAAATTCGCCGATTTCAACAAAGAAATGTGCTTTAAAGCTTGTTTTGAGTATACTATGCTGTACATATTACCAAATCACATCTTCCGCTTTAATGCACTCTTCAATAGGCGTTTTTGCGCCTTCTTTAATCTCCTCATACGTCTTTTTGTGACTGTAAATATACAAAGTCTCAATCAAGCCGTTATAATCCTCCTCACTCATAATAACGGCATTTCCGCTTTTTGTATTAATATTTATAACGTCATTATATTCTATCGCCTGGTTCACATATTCAAAAATATTTTTCCTAAAATTAGTAATGTTAGTATTAGTCAAATTAATCACCTCTATATTATTATATGTACATAATAGCGTACATCCTTACTTTTGTCAATACCCTTATATTTACCATTTTCACGATGCAACATAATCTAAAAAGAAGGACACATGTCCTCCTTTTCTGATTTATATAAACCTTTATTTTTAATTTAGTAAGTCTATAAACTCTCCGAGCGTTTCTGTCCCCAAAGCTTTTCGTCCACTCTTTTCTTCTCTCTCCTTCCGTGTAATATAACAATGATGCGGATCAGTTTTAATTTCGACTTTTTTGTAAATCTCTCTAACCATTTTTCGGAAATCTGGTTTACTTGGATTAGAGTTTTTATTGACGTGAATCCTTAGCACTGTTTTATTAGATGCTTTTACTATCTCACATAAATCTTCTTTAAGAATGCCCCCTAATTCAGTCTTTAGCTCATCTTCACTCTCATTAACATAAAAATCATAATTACTCCCCCCACTTGCTGACACTACTTTAAATTCTGTCGGATAAATCATAACTTCTCTCTCCCTTTCATATAAATTTATTAGCTTATTTTTTGAATTACTATAAACTAACAACTTAATTATACCCCCCCCCCTTAAAAAATCAAGCGAAATATTGTTAAATTATATTTATTTTTCACTAAAATAATACCCCGGTATTTTCTTCTTATTTGACTGTACATAAGAACAAAAAATGTGTAATATATTTATTATGAATTACAATATATAAAGAGGAGGATATCGGTAAAGCTGTAAACTTTGCTGTCTGATTTATGGGAAACATCAAAAAATCAAGGAAAAGCCAAACATTCGCAAAAGGTGCTCTGATAATGTCTCTTGGGATGCTAATAGTAAAAATTATGGGAGCATTTTTTAAAATCCCACTTGCATCTATACTCGGAGGGGAAGGAATGGGATATTTTAACTCAGCTTATAACCTCTATAATCCCATTTATGCTTTTGCAACCGCCGGTCTTCCCATTGCAATATCCCGTATGGTTTCCAGTGACGCTGCTTTGGGAAGGTTCCATGATATCAAAAAAATTCATAAAATTTCAATTCCGATATTTATTTTAACAGGAAGTACAGGAATGCTCCTTATGTTCTCAGGAGCGTTTATTTTTTCAGAGTATACTCATGCCCCGGGAGTAATATATTCAGTGTTTGCTTTAGCTCCCACAGTTTTATTTGCGTGCTTAATTTCAACATACAAAGGTTATTATGAAGGTTTGCACAATATGGTTCCCACTGCCGTATCTGAAATCGTAGAATCTACCGGAAAAGTAATTTTTGGAATAGGCCTGTGTTATACCGTTATGACTATCTCCCTAAAGGAATTTCATAATTCTGGTTCAATTTTCGGGACAAAATTCCCAAACGAGGCTTCTGCACAGGATGCAGTCCTTCCTTTTGCATCTGCAGCCGCCGTTTTAGGGATAACTGTAGCTGCTTTTGTCGGATATATATATATGTTAATGAAATACAAAATAGGCGGAGATGGTATCACAGAAGACGAAATGGCTGCTTCTCCAAAAGCCCGGTCCAACAGAACCTTAATAAAAATGCTGCTTTCTATTGCTGTACCAATCGGGCTAGGGGCTATCATAATGAATTTTGCCGGAGTGATAGATGCACTTCTCATTCAAAACAGATTAGATGAAATAATGAAAAACTCTCCAAACGCACTTCTTAGTGTATACGATGGGCTCATCCCAAGTGGAGCGGTTAACCGTGGGACTGTTCATGTGTTTTTGTGGGGCTGTTTTGGTTATATGTCTACAATCACAATGATGGTACCTGCCATTTCCCAGGGAATATCAATAAGTGCAATGCCTTCTGTCGCATCTGCTTGGGTGCAAAACTCAAATGAAAAGATTAAATCAAGTATAGAATCCATCCTTAAACTCACATGCTTAATTTCAATTCCTGCAGGACTAGGGCTTTCTGCTCTTTCTTTCCCAATAATGGATCTAATTTACGGCTCTTTAATGAAACAATCTTATGAAGTTTATATTGCAGCTAGAATTATGTCAATTGCTGGTATTGCCGTTATATTCAATTCAATAAGCACACCTATTTGTACAATGCTACAAGCAGTGGGAAGAGTCGATTTACCCGTAAAACTCCTTACAGTTGGAGTTATAATAAAAATCATTCTGAATTATGCGTTGGTTGGGATTCCCTTAATAAATATACAAGGGGCAAGTGTTGGCACTTTAGTATGCTATGTTTTTGTATCAGTTATGGCACTGTATTTTCTTTGCAAAGAAACAAAAGTCAGGCCAGATTTAAAATCCACCGCACTAAAACCACTCATTTCGGCAGTATTCAGTGCCGTATCTGCTTATGCTTCACACGGACTCTTATCACATATTATACCATTTAAAGCGTGTACTTTACTAGCAATTGTCATTGCAATATTTGTATATATTGTTGCTCTTCTTATGACAAAAACACTAAGCGAATCCGATATAAAAATGCTGCCTAAGGGACAAAAGATTTATAATAAATTGAAAAAACTGCACTGGATATAGGCCGTTTAAAATCACAACACAGTATATCTTCTTAATTTTAATATTATAAGCAAAATTAGCAATTTTCAGAATAAATAATTGAATTATTTATCTGAAACGCTTGATTTGTTAGTTTATATTTTATATAATTAGGAGTATACAATAAATATAAAGGAGTGATTTTTATGCCTTTAAAACGCAGAGCTCGGCAAACGATAGTTTTATCAGACAAAGCATATAAAAAATATGAGGATATAAAATCTGAATACGAGCCAAAAATGAAGGAATTAGACGACAATGTATCAAAAATGGAAAATTTACAGAAAGAAGAAATAGGGAAAATAAAAGAAGAGCTTGAAACAGCACTCGACGAAATAGAATCAAACCACGAAGAAGAAATAGAGAAAATAAAAGAAGAGCAGGAAAAAGAAATAGAGCAAATAAAATTAAAATATCAGCAAAAAATAGCGGAAACTAAAACAAAACAACAGGAAGCTATAGAGCAAGCAAAGTCGGAATATCAAGAGCACGAAAAGACAGCCATAGATTCTACAAATGAACAAATAAAAAAGGCTAAAAAAGCACGTTCTGATGCTGATGAGACTTGGTCCAGTGT
>CATOLC010000027.1 GCA_951800855.1 uncultured Ruminococcus sp. | reverse complement strand
GCATAAAGGAATTCCTTGTTATACTTTGGGACAAAGACGTGGATTAGGGATATCTTTTGGAAAATATATGTATGTAGCTAAAATAAACCCAAATGAAAATACTATAACTTTATGCGACGAAGCACACCGCTATATAAAGTCTGTCATAGTAGACGATTTGAACTTTATAGCTATTGAAAAATTAGATCAAAAAATAAAAGCCCAAGTAAAAATTCGGCATCAGGCACACACGATATCAGCCGTTTTAGAACCAATATCGGATAACAAAAAAGATACAAAGGTAAAAGTTATATTTGAAGAGAAACAAAGGCTAACGTCGCCAGGGCAGTCTGCAGTTTTTTATCAGGAGGACACTGTAATAGGTGGAGGTATAATATCTGAAGTTATTATGTGAATAAATTGTAAATATTTTACAAAATAAAAAATATCTCTTGATTTTTATACGATAAAGAATTAAAATATAACTAGCACTCGACACATTGGAGTGCTAATAAAGCAAATAATTTTTAAGGAGGTTTTATTATGGAGACTATTAAGCCACTTTTAGACAAGGTTGTGGTGAAAATCGAAAAAACAAATGAGGCAGTGCAGAATGGAATTATATTACCTACAACCTCAAAAGACCAACCTATAGTTGGCGTGGTAGTATCAAGAGGACCGGGCGGAATGATTGATGGCAGAGAAATTAAGATGTATGTAAATCCGGGTGACAAGGTTCTTGTAAATAAGTTTTCGGGAACAGAAATCACATTAGGAGGTCAAAAACTTTTAATAGTGAAACAAAAAGACATTTTAGGAATGATTTGCTAGAAGGTTTTTTAATTTTGATTTTTCATAAAGTTGGGGGTTCAGTGTTATAATGGCGAAAGAAATAATTTATGGCGAAGAGGCTAGAAAGGCTCTTTTAAGTGGCGTAAATCAATTAGCAGATACAGTTAAAATTACATTAGGTCCAAAAGGCAGAAACGTTGTACTCGATAAAAAATTCGGTGCACCGCTTATCACAAATGATGGTGTAACAATCGCAAAGGAAATCGAGCTTGATAATGCTTTTGAGAATATGGGAGCACAGCTTGTTAAAGAAGTTTCGACAAAGACAAATGATGTAGCCGGAGACGGTACTACTACTGCTACGCTTTTAGCGCAGGCTTTAATTCGTGAAGGCATGAAAAATGTGGCAGCCGGAGCAAATCCAATGGTAGTCAAAAGAGGTATCCAGAAAGCTGTTGATGCTGCAGTTGAAGCAGTTAAAAGAAATTCCAAAAAAGTTGACGGAAATGATGATATCGCAAGAGTTGCGACGGTTTCAGCAGACAATGCATTTATTGGTAAACTGATTGCTGAAGCTATGGAGAAGGTTACTTCAGATGGGGTTATCACAGTGGAAGAATCCAAAACTGCCGAGACATACTCTGAAGTGGTTGAGGGTATGATGTTCGACAGAGGATATGTTTCCCCCTATATGGTGACAGACAACGATAAAATGGAAGCTGTAATTGATGACGCATACATTTTGATTACAGACAAAAAGATTGTTAGCATTCAAGAAATCCTTCCTGTTTTGGAGCAAGCTGTTAAAAGCGGTAAAAAGATGATAATCATAGCTGAAGACATTGAAGGGGACGCTCTGGCTACGCTTATTGTCAATAAGCTTCGCGGTACGTTCACTTGCGTTGGTGTCAAAGCTCCAGGATTTGGAGACAGAAGAAAAGAAATGCTCCAAGATATCGCTATTTTAACCGGTGGACAGGTAATTTCCGAGGAACTTGGTTTAGAGCTCAAAAATACCACTTTGGATCAACTCGGACGGGCACATCAAGTTAAAGTGGAAAAGGAAAGAACAGTTATAGTTGACGGAGCAGGAGACAAGAATGAAATTCAAGCGAGAATTTCTCAGATCCGTAATCAGATTGAAGATACTACTTCTGAATTTGACCGTGAAAAACTTCAAGAACGTTTAGCAAAACTTTCAGGAGGGGTAGCTGTAATAAAAGTTGGTGCTGCAACCGAAATTGAAATGAAAGAGCAAAAGCTCCGTATTGAAGACGCTTTAGCCGCTACGAAGGCCGCTGTTGAAGAGGGCATCGTTGCTGGAGGCGGAATTGCTTTGATTAATGCTATTCCAGATGTAGAAAAGGTTGTCAAAGCTTCAGAAGGAGACGAAAAAACCGGTGCTACCATTGTGCTGAAGGCTTTGGAAGAACCTGTACGGCAAATTGCTGCAAATGCAGGTCTTGAAGGTTCAGTTATTCTTCAGAATATCTTAGATAAAAATACCGTAGGATATGGCTATAATGCAGCAGACAATACGTACGGTGATATGCTCTCAAGTGGTATTGTTGATCCTACTAAGGTTACACGCTCTGCCTTGCAGAATGCTGCGTCTGTCGCATGTATGGTTCTTACAACTGAAGCTTTGGTTGCTGATAAAAAAGAGCCTCAAAACAATACTCCAGGCATGCCTGCTGACCCTGGTATGGGCGGAATGTATTAATAGTCTAGTTTTAGACTTTAATAATTTTATAAGAATAGCTCTAGTGTACAGTTTGTGCATTATGAGCTTTTTCTATAAAAATGGTTTTTGCAAATCTAGTTATAAATTTGTTCTGAATCTTTAACTCAAGAAATGGGTGAACAATATGACTGCTCAGGAAGTAAAGGACTATTGCTTATCTTTGGAAAATACCTTTTTAGATACGCCATTTGACTTTGAAACAGAAGTAATACGCCACAAAGATAACAACAAAATATTTATACTTTTTTGTTCTCCTAATGAAAGGCCTTCAATTAATCTAAAATGCGAACCAAACGAAGCTGAATTTTTAAGGAGCGTGTATAAAGACGTAATTCCCGGCTATCACATGAACAAAATGCACTGGAATACGGTCTATCTGGATGGCGACGTGCCGGGAGAAGAGATAAAATCGATGATAAATCAAAGCTATGACTTAACAGGACCAAAGCATAAAAAGAAAAAATAGTTAAATGAATGATATTAAGAGAAGGGAAATAAAGATATGCTAATATTTCATATTGCTAAAAAAGAAGAGTGGAATAAAAGCCTAAAAGATGGATTTTACGGAGATTTTTCAGTAAAGAAAGACGGATTTATTCATTGTTCAGAATTTAGTCAATTATTACACGTGGCAAATAATAATCTAAAAAATATAGATGAGGAATTAATTATCCTGTGTATAGATATTGAAAACCTAAAATCTGAGGTTAGATGGGAAAAAAATAAAGATAACGGCATGGTTTTTCCGCATATTTACGGATTAATTAATATCAGTAGCGTAATTGATACGTTAGAATTTAAAAAGAATGCTTTAGGTGATTTCTTTATTTCAGAAGAACTTTCAAATTATAAAAATTTTGAAAAATCCTGTGGTGCAATTATATTTAATAAATTTAATAAAGAGTATAAAGTGTTATTAATTAATTTTATCCACGATGATGAATTAAGGTGGGGATTCCCTAAAGGACATATGGAAAACGGAGAAACAGAAATTCAAACGGCAATTCGTGAAATTAAAGAGGAAGTTGGGCTTAATGTAGAAATAATTCCGAAATTCCGAGCCCAAACACATTTTTCTTTCAAAAAGGGTACAACAAATGCGGCAGTATATTACTGTGCAGAATCTGATTCTACAATAACTATTCCTCAAAAGAGTGAAGTGGAAGAAACAGCGTGGTTCAGCTTCGAAGATGCACGTAATCATTTAACTTATGAATGCGACAAAAAAATACTAGATAATTTTATTAAATTTTTTAAAGAGTTATACGAGAACCATTAACGGAAAGGTTATTGGCTTTTATATGTAAAATCGAGTCTTGGACTAAAAAAGTATATAATCGAATTTGAGAGCATTGATAACCGCCACAAATCCCCCAAAAAGGCAAATCTAAAATCGGATAGAGGAAAGACAGCGTGGGAAACAAAAGAGGTAAAGAGAGTATAAAATCATATCAAAAGATTTAGAAACGGAGTAGGTTTTGCGAACAAAACGAGCTAAATAATTTCGCAAAAGTTGGTTTGCATGCTCTACAGTCCAGGGGAGAAATTTTTTGTAAAAATTTTTAATACCACGTTTTTGCATCGTAGTGTTATGTGAAAAATGCCCAGCCAGTTAACTTTGTTGATATGCCATTATTTTTAATTGACACACACCCCATAATCAAATATAATAATTAAATATATAATTTAAATTAGAGGTGGTAACTCTTGCCCGTGAAAGATAAATATATAATGATGACTGAAGAAGGTCTTAAAAATTTAGAAGACGAACTAGAAAATTTAAAAACCGTTAGGCGAAAAGAAATTGCTGAGAAAATAAAAGTTGCACTTTCTTTCGGAGACCTTTCTGAAAACAGTGAATATGACGAAGCTAAAAATGAACAAGCTATTGCTGAGGCTAGAATTGCAGAAATAGAGGCTATTTTAAAGAAAGCCAAAGTTATAAATGAGCATGAATTAAGCACAGAAATAATACATGTAGGTTCAAGAGTTAAGATTTTTGATTTAAAACACCAAGAAGAATGTCAATACAGAATAGTGGGCTCTAATGAAGCAAATCCTTTGGAGGGCAAAATTTCCGATGAATGCCCAGTTGGTAAAGGCTTAATTGACCATAAGGTAGGGGACCGAGTGGAAATTGAGACTCCGGATGGAATTTGTGAATATGATGTTTTGGAGATCTCAAAATAGAGGCTGTTTCGTATTATTATAAATTTTTATTGTTACAAAATTTAAAATTTATTTAGCTTATATTTATTTTAGGGATATTTACTATAGAGGAATTAATTAGTTTAAGTTTAAAAAGCAGGGATTTTTATTCTGCTAGTTTGTTACATCATTTTAAAGGAGGATAATAAAATGCCTGAAAATATTAATGAGCAAACCGAGAAGGAAGAGGGAGACCTTATTAAAATAAAAAAGGAAAAACTTGCTAAATTGATTGAAAATGATGAAAACCCATTTGAAATTACTTATTTTAATGTAGATGCATACTCGCAGCAAATAAAAGCGGACTTTGACAATTTGGAAGGCAAAGATGTGTCTATTGCAGGAAGAATTATTAGTTGGCGTGATATGGGCAAAGCTGGGTTTATAGATATTTTGGATTCTAAAGGCAAGATACAAGTTTACTTAAGATTAGACGATATAGGAGAAGAAGCTTTTAAGTCTTTATCATTTGTAGATATTGGAGATATTGCTGGTATTAGAGGTTTTGTGTTTAAAACTCGCCGAGGAGAAGTCTCGATTCATGCAAAAACTTTTACGTTGCTTTCTAAATCTCTTCGCTCTTTGCCGGAAAAATTTCATGGTTTAAAGGACCCTGATTTAAGGTACCGCCAGAGATATTTGGATTTAATTATGAATCCTAATGTACGTGAAACCTTCATTAAACGTAGTAAAATTATAAAAACGATACGACAACATCTTGATGACCTTGGATACGTTGAAGTTGAAACTCCTATTTTAAATCCAATTGCCGGGGGAGCTGCAGCTCGCCCATTTATTACTCACCACAATGCTTTGGATATCAATCTTTTTCTGAGGATCGCACCTGAGCTTTATTTAAAAAGGCTTATCGTAGGTGGAATGGATAAAGTTTATGAAATAGGACGTCTTTTCAGAAATGAAGGAATGTCGGTTAAGCATAACCCTGAATTTACAACTATTGAGCTCTATGAAGCCTATACAGATTATAACGGAATGATGGATTTAACTGAAACATTAATAAATAAGTGCGCTAAAGCGGTAAGTGAAAAAGAAGAAATAGAATATCAAGGCACTAAAATTAATTTGTGTAAGCCTTTTAAACGGATAACCATGATTGATGCCGTTAAACAATATTCAGGTATAGATTTTTCGCAGTTTATGGGTGATTCTGAAAGAGCTCTGGAAGAAGTTAAAAACATAGATTTAGAGCCTGAAAAAAATACTTCTTGGGGCGATTTGCTTAATTTAGTGTTTGAAGAAAAAGTGGAAGAAAAGCTAATTCAGCCTACTTTCGTATATGATTATCCGGTTGAGATATCCCCTTTAACTAAAAGGAAAAAAGACGTACCAGAACTTGTTGAGAGGTTTGAATTATTTATTGCCGGCCGTGAACTTGCCAATGCATATTCTGAGCTTAATGATCCCATGGATCAGCTGGAGCGTTTTAAACATCAAATGAAGCTACGAGAAGCCGGTGATGAAGAGGCAAATATGATAGATGAGGATTTTGTTTTGGCTTTGGAGTATGGAATGGCACCTACTGGAGGAATGGGGCTTGGCATAGACCGGTTAACCATGCTTTTAACAGATAGCCAATCAATAAGAGATGTAATAATATTCCCGACGATGAAACCGATTTCAATATAATGTAAGATATTATACAGTGGAGTAAAAAGTCTTGGAGTACTATTCTAAAGCTATAAAACATATAAATTAAAGGATTTTTATGTTGCCTTTTTAAATGATTTTTTACTCCATTATTAGTCCTTGGCATATAGAAGTTAATGGTTTACTAATTAGTATTAGTATCGAGGTGTGGCTCAGCTTGGTAGAGCGCCTGGTTTGGGACCAGGATGTCGCAGGTTCAAATCCTGTCGCCTCGACCAGTATAGGGGTTGTCTTATGGGGCATGACCAGTTTTCAAGGAAATTACATTATCGTGAATATTAGTCTTTTCAAAATAAAATAAACGTTATGCAAATAAGGAACATTTTGAAAAATTGCTTAAAGTAAGAAAAAATAGTGTTTCAAGAACAATTTGTAAATTTGTCAAAAAAGGTTATCTAGTTTCCATTGTAAAATATAGCCAAAATATTAAAAAGAATAAAATTTTAATCATAGTACCGGGACTCTTGATTAATATTGAATTAGATATAAGGGTTCAAACGTCGTTTATTTCAACGTTTTATTTCTCAATTTAGGATAATTTTAAAATTTTGTCCATTTATAAATTTAAAATAAAAAATCGCACTATAGTGCGATAAAATAAAAACCAGTTATTTAAATCTAAACATGGTAGCTCAGATTTCACAACAAGTTAAAAAATTTCATGTAAGGCCTCAGATGCTGATGCAAATTCTTTGTCTCGTAATTTTTCCAAAAAACTTACAAAACGCTTCCCTGATTTCCCAGTTGTGGATACTTTATCTTCAATTTCATTAAGAGTCGAATAGTTTGTGCTATTTGGAATTTTAGTTAGTTCTTTATCATTCAATGCCCAAAAGGTAGGAATCAATAAAGCATAGCCCAAACGATATAAATCATCTTTAATTAAAGCTTCTGAATTTTCCGGGGACAATACTTCACTAGATCTAAAATCTATAAGCTGATATTTTATTCGATTTGTTTTTCCGCCTGGTTTAGTAACATCTGTAACAACAATATTTCCTGGGTGAATATCACACATAGCTCTAGATTTATCATGCAAAGCAATTAATCCTTTTAACACGTGTTTTGCTAGTTTATGCAGTTCTAACAATATTTGCTCAAGGTTGTTGGAAAATTTTTTTGATTTTTGCTGGTCCTGTATATATCCAGCTAAATCTTTATTAGCAATTGCTCCTGTTAAAACATAAATGTGCTGATTTTTAAAATTTTCAAAAAACTTTATTAATTCATTGAGATCGCTTCGTTCAATTTTTGACTTAAATTCTTGAATAAACCGGAATTTATTAGTTTTATTTTTAATAAATAAAGACATTTTTTCTAAAATAGGCTTTTCTTTTAAAAATGTATAAATATCATCAACTGTCAATTTCCAATTTTTATTTTCAAAATCTTTATTTAGTAATTTTATCAAATTTTCTTCTTCCATTTCTATCTCAGTAGTATTATAAACAATCATATATTTATAATAATTCTCTATTCCTGGTGGATATTGTTGAGATTTGGCATCGAATATATCAGAAACTTTTAACTGGTCTTTTAAATAACCTGGCATATGAGATTTTAAATAATTCTATGCTTCAACAGTTTGTGTTTTCCCAAGTACAACCTTTATTGCTACTTTATTACCATCTTTAGTTCCACTCCAAACTTTAGACTGAGCCCCATTGCCAAGTGTTTGTAAATCTTTATAATGCAAAATATCTTTTAATAAGTATTCAAAAGTTTCGTTTTTAAATGAATAGCTCATATATACATACCTGCCTTTTATATTTATTTTAACCATATTATATCATATATAATTAAAATATCAAGCATTATTTTGGTATTTTTGTAAAAATATCCAATCTATGATAATGCTGTCGATATGGACACTAAGTCTTTAACATGTGGATGCAATTATACCAAAAGCATACCACATGGATATCCAATAAGGTAAAAAGAGAAGATACTTCGATACTATTTAAAAGGAATAGGATTTAGAAGAATAGAAAGATTACTGGGAGTTAGTCACACGGCAGTAATATATCGGGCAAAGAAAGCCGGAGAAAAAATAAAAGACATCGCTTTTGAAGAAAGAAAAACAGAGGAAGTAGATGTCCTGGAGCCTGACGAAATGTGCGCAAACTTTAAAAAAAATCCAACAAAAAATGGATATTGTTGACAGTAGAGAGAGCTTCTCAGAAAATACAAGGATTTTATGTGGGCTCTCGTGGAACCTCAAGTTTTGAGAAACTTTCTCAAAACATACAAATGTTAAACGTAAAAAAAATATGCTACAGATGCTTGGGAATCATATAATTTAATTGACTCTAAAAAACATATTGTTGGTAAAGCACATACTTACACTCTTAGAGCGTACTAACCGACTTTTACGCCATTATTTAGCCCATTTTGCTCGCAAAACCTACTCTATTTCTAAATCTTTAGACATGATTTTTTATTCTCTTTATATCTTTTCCTTTCGACATCTTTTGCCTTCTATCTATTTTTAGCTCTGCCAAAAAAGATAACCTTAAAATCAGGAAAGAACAATTCAATATTTACTCAATTAAAACTCAAAGCCAGCCAGCCGGATAGATCCTTTTCCAACTATTTTTAGAATATTTACCCTTTGGGCCCGGAATTCCACCTCTGGGTTTACAACCTGCTTTCTCAAGCTTTTTTACCATTTTATCAAAATTACTTATCGATTTTAAACCGTCATATATATCATGATATTCATCAATACTTATGGAGCATATCAAGTTGTTTACAGACTTTTGTACCTCTCTTCTAAATGTATCTAAATAAGATAGGTCTACATCATTAGCATTAATTGTAAAAGAGACTAGACTGTCATTTGAAATACATTTTAGACGATTAACCATAATATTCTTTATGCGTCCGAGTTTATTTGTTATCTTAAAGGTAATATAACATTTTGTGGCATCATATTCTTGAAATGTATATTCGATAGCCATAAAAATCTCTCCTTTTCAAAATTTTATTATCCTATATTGGATATACTATCATATTATACTATATTTAAGTCAAAAATCAAGTATTTTTGTATAAATTTTGAAAATTATTTTTTGTTTTCCTTGATACATGATACCAAAAAGATATTACATATATAAATAAAGTGTCTTAATATCATTTGGGCTCATATTATATTTTATTGATAATATTTATTGAAGGGAATGACTTTAAATTGAATAATATCAGTCAAAATATGACACCAAGCCAATTCGAAATCATTAGAGAGTTAAACTTAATTTGTAGCGAAAATGCTTTTTGGATATTCATGGCTATGCAAAGTGCCATATTTAAATCAGAAAATAATTCAGTTATACAAACACAAATAGATAATTTTTCCAGCCAATGGTGCAACTTATTTACTAGATATTATGACAAAAACTACATAGATATCTTCAAAATAAGTCTAAGCAACTTTTTTGATACTTATTTATCATACTTAAACCATATAATAG
>CATOLC010000026.1 GCA_951800855.1 uncultured Ruminococcus sp. | reverse complement strand
GCTATAGGATATTATGCAAATAATAATATACCTCGTGCATGTTATTTACATTCGGGTCATTCTGTCAATGATATACAACCGGAAAATAACTCCTCTTTATCTGATAACAATGAAGATATTACCGAAAATAATGAAAATGCGGCTGAACCTGAGACCGCTAATGAAACATGAATAAATTAATTATAAATTTTCGTTCTGGTAAATACATGTCAGGATAAAAATTTATGAATATAATATTAAGGGAATTTGAAAATAATTTCACTTTATATATATAACTTAAGGAGGCATCACAATCCATGAGTCTAATCATCCAGAAGTTTGGAGGAAGTTCAGTTGCAGACAGTAAAAGAATACTCAATGTTGCAAATATAATAATAAAATCCTACTTAGAAGGTAATGATACTATCGTTGTAGTTTCTGCACAGGGGGATACAACCGATAATTTTATAAATATGGCAAATGAAATAAACCCCCGTGCATCCAAACGAGAAACAGATATGCTTCTTTCTGCAGGAGAACAGATTTCTATATCTCTTTTGGCTATGGCAATAGAAAGGCTCGGTTATCCTGTAGTATCGCTTTTGGGGTGGCAAGCGGGATTTTTAACTTGTGCAACTTATGGGAGTGCAAGAATCGAAAAAATAAATCCTGACAGAATAAAAAAAGAACTTGATAAAAAAAATATAGTAATTATCGCGGGATTCCAGGGGCTAAATATGTACGGAGACATTACAACCATGGGCAGAGGAGGTTCAGATACAAGTGCTGTTGCTTTAGCTGCGGTAATGAATGCAGATAAATGTAAAATTTTTACCGATGTGGAGGGAGTTTTCACTGCAGACCCAAGAAAAGTTAAAAATGCTAAAAAGCTCGATGTCATCTCTTATGATGAAATGCTAGAACTTTCCACGTTGGGAGCAAAAGTCTTAAATAAACGCTCAGTAGAAGTTGCAAAAAAACATAATGTTGAAGTTGAGGTGCTTTCAAGTATGAATGATATCCCGGGAACAATAATCAAAGAAGTAACACAAAAAGATAAAACTCCTATATGTGGTATTGCGGCTGATGAAAATGTAGCAAGAGCTTCAGTAATAAATGTACCTGATAAACCTGGAATAGCCTTTAAGCTATTTTCAAAGCTTGCTGGTAAAGGAATAAATGTAGACATAATCCTTCAATCTGAAAACGGAGAAAATACCAAGGATATCTCCTTTACTGTACCTAAAACGGAGCTCGAACAGACAATAGAAGTCTTAGATAAGTTTATTGAGCCTTTGGAAAAAGCAAAAATTATATATGAAAAAGATGTCGCAAAAATTTCTATTGTCGGCACAGGAATGGAAAATCAGGTGGGTATTGCATCTAAAATGTTTGAAGCCCTTTATGAAGAAAGAATAAATATTCAAATGATAGCTACGAGCGAAATCAGGGTTTCTGTAATAGTATCTTCAGACGAGGCCAACAGAGCATTAAATACAATTCATAATAAATTTTTCGGCACTAAAGATATTTTACATAATAACGAAGGCTAAAAGCAGTATCTAGTTGTAATATAAAATATAGACCTTAGTTCTTTTAATGTAGGTTACCTTTAAGCAACAGCAGAGGCTCTCTAATAAAGAAAGCCCCTGCTGTTTTTTGCTGTCATAGATTTCCCAGGGCAACTACTTTTTTAATATCGCATTCTTTATAGCCATCAGTAAGATACAATGTTCTGAAGAGACCATCGTACAGCTTATCATGTCTCTCGCAACAAATTATAACTCCGCTACCTTTATCAAAATCTTCTAATTTTTTTGTAAGATTGTTTAACACGCTTCCGCTTCCAGGGAGGGAATATTCTTCAGCATTCCTGAAATCCTCTGGAGCACAGCCATTATTACTTCGACTATAAGTGAATTTCTTGCATCTTAATAACAAACCTCTTGGATTCTTAACTTTACCAAAATCTATCTTCTGTGTTGTTCGTCTCAGGTGTATCCAGAACTATTTCCTTATCGTTCCCAGCAGCAAAGGCCTCCGTACAAAAATATTGGGTTTTCGGCATGAAAGTCACCCTCTCTATAATGTGTATTTAATATTAAATTATTTATTATGATTAGCAGAACAAATATTTAAAGTGCCTCCATAAGCTCTTTTTCTGCTATAGGACCAATAGCTGTTCTGTAGTTACCCCCCTTTTTTTGGATCCTATATTTTTTCCCACCATTAATAACTTCGACAATTTCATATTCAACATTTACATTATTCTTATTGGCAAATTTACTATATATAGGATTAATTTTTACGATATCTCCTACTTTATATCCCATAAATCTCACCTCCTTTTGAATATATTATATATACAATATGTGTAATTGTCAATATTTTATTTGTTTTCTATAAATTCTCTAGGGTAATTTACAAAAAACTCTTGACATATTATATATATATATATATATATATATATAATTATATCAAGTGGCTTAGATAGAGCTACTTAAATATATTTATTATAGAAAGAAGGAATTTGTTATGTCAGAAAAATATGAGAAGGAAAAAGCAGTAATTGACAGCTTGGGAAAAAATTTACAGCAAACTAATAACCCCACAAGCATAGGTTCAACAGTAAAAGACAAAAGCTTTAAAATAGTGGCTAAAGGCATACAGGATGATGATTATTTGTTTAAGTGGAAAAATTTTCACATTGTGGAACAAAATGGCCAAAATAACTCATTAGTATGTGTCGCGTATTCTGAGAAATCTCCAACAAAGCAAGAACAAGATCCTGCATTGATGGTCTTCGGGGCCGTAAATGGCGAAATAGTTTATCTAAAGGAGGGGGAATTAGATCCCGGTCTCCGTGCCAAATGGGTACCAAAAGCAAAGACAGCGATAACCCCAAAATAGTTCACAGGCCTTTTTCAAAAGTAAAGTCTATGAATTGTTTATAATTGGAGCAACGCTCGACCTCTGTATTGTTGGGGTCGGATGTTGCTCTTTTTAATATATAAAAACTCTAAATTTCCGTTCCAGTTATAGAAAGCGAGGATTTCACATTTACTATATAGTCAAATTCTTTAAGTATTTCTTTTAAATTTTCATTATGGTTCTGAAAATATTTTGGATCAGAGTTTAAAATTACTTTTTGGAACCTAAAGATGTCACTGTTTAAATTTATTAATTTCCTAATAGTTTGCTCGCAAATCAATTTTATCTCATCGTCAAGCTGTTTTTCTATCTGTTCCTGCTCAGCCTTTCCTATATTTGCTCCCTGATTCGGCGTCACTTCAAGAGCATTTGTTCCTAACTCAATATCAATATAAAACCTCTTTTCATTTGTATTTACGCTAATTTTACTTTTTGTTTTGACTATATCCAGAGAAATGTCTCCTAAATTTTCCGAATGGATATTATATACACCTAATCCTTGTATCCCTTTAACGGCAAGTGCCCCTAAAAAACCATTTTGAGTTTCGACCCCTAACATTTTGTCCCCAGAAAAAAAAGCAATTCCAGTCATACTCAATAACTCTTCATTGTTTTCTTCCTGACTTTCTGTCCCATTTTTTGTGTCCTGTTCACTACTGTTATCGCCTTCGTCTTCACTCTGGTTTTTGCCCGGAGTTATATTTTCTTTACCATTATTCTGTATACTCAAATACGCACAATAAGGGTCTGACGTTTTTCCATGAAGACTTCCTACAAAATGCATTACATCCGAATGTAAACTCTCCGGAATCAAATCGCTTATTTCCTTAGCCTGAATGTTTTTTTCTTCTCTTTTTAGGGACAGAACCTGAGCTGCATCTGTTTCGGAAACACAAACCTTTACAGTAGGTCTTGCCTCATAATGACGTATAAAAAAATCCAAAAAATTATCCATTCCTGAGGTCGCAAGGCTTTTCCCCACAATTAAAACCAAATTTTGCGAATACATTGGAATAAGTCCGCTTTGTTTTTTAGAATTTTCCAGGGCTTCTAGCAAAGATTTCCCTTTTAATTCTATTAATTTTACAGACGGTTCGGTTCCCCCTTGGGAATTTTTAAAATCGAGAGCCTGGATAGTAACTTTATACCCATTTTCAGCTAAATCTACTCCAATCCCTTGAATAACCATTCGTTCATGAAGCTGTACAGTCCTAGAGCAACCACTCATAAAAAAGATTGACACAGATAAAAAAAATACAGCTATCTTTTTAGTCTTCATTGTTTTTCTTTCCCTTCTATACTTAATTTTTCTGTTTTTAATTTTTTTAAAATAATTAAAGCTAAAGGGACCACAACTCCCACTAACAGCATTGAGCCCAGTAAGAAAGGTGAGCTGAAAATACCAGATGAAATGGCATTTTTGTTTAAAAATATTCCAAAAAATATCATAATAAATCCAAATACCAGCACAAAGAACCGTCCTAATTTTTCTCCAGCGAATTTCTTCACACATTCTCCTGAAAGCATAAAAAACAGCGAAAGTTTTATGAATATTCCCATCGTCCATATCCCTAAATACAAGGCGTCTAAATGTTCTAAAGATCCAATTTTAGCAATACTTCCAGCCGTATAAACAGGGAAAAGCTGAGTTTGTAAAAAGTCTCCCATAGAGCCAACCATCAGTAAAATCACGACAGAAATCAAAGCATAAATACCTAAATTCCAAATAAATATTCCTTTTTTTAAGTTTCCTTTTGCCATAGGAAATAAAATTGCCATTGCTGGAATACAAGATGACCGAGAAATCATGTACATAAGGCCACCTTCGAAAGATTGTGTGCCCTGATATAAAAATGGGGGGAAATTTAAGCAGTCTATTTGATCGAAAAGCGAAATCCCAATAAATATCATTGAAATTATCATGAAAAATAAAATTACACCAGATGTCCTCGCTAAACCTTCAACCCCTTTATATGCACCGTAGCTCGCAGCAATTACCATTGTGGTCAAAAGGACTTCTGTGGAAACCGGAGGATTTATTACATTTGATAAGAAAATCTTAAAAAGTGCAACAGTATGAACACAAGTAAATAAAAAATACAGCGCATAAAGTCCCGAAACTAAATTTCCTGTTTTTCCCAGTAGCTCGTAAGAATTATCCAGAACATCCATGGAATTATCCATATTAAATAAAAAATAAATAGGTAAAATCAGCAAAAACACAATAAAAAATGCTGTCCCGGCGGAAAGTATATGGTCCAATATGTTATTTCCTTGGGACATAATTGCACTATAAGTAGTTTCAACTACCAGCCTGCTTATAAAAAGCATTGAAAACATCTGTGGTACTGATATAATCAACCTTTTTCCCATAATTATACCTTCTCCTTCGTCCTTTTAGGGTGAGCCCCTGGCATATACTGTACCGTACTGTCTTTCATAGCAAGTATTTTCCAGCCGGCACGTATAAATACATCTCTCATGCCGAAAGTACTAAACGGAGAAATCGGTGCAGTAAACGGCACACCGTAGTTGGATTTAGCACAAATATTAACAAGCCCTGCAGCAAACAAAATCATCACTCCCCATATTCCCATAATTCCTCCTGCAACAATAAATAAAAGCCGGAGCATCGCAATAGGCTCATATAAATTCGGAATTACATATGAAGACAAAGCAGTAAGAGCCACCACCATAAGAGTAGGTGCACCAATCAAGCCTGCTTTTATTGCAGTGTCCCCTATCACTAACCCTCCCATAATGCTTACTGCATGTCCTAAAGGTTTTGGTAGCCTGAGGCCGGCCTCTCGCATGAGCTCATAAAAGAAATGAATTAAAAGCGTTTCAAATAAGAGAGAAAAGGGGGTTGACCCAACTGAGATAGCTACTTTATTTAGAAGCGGTCCAGGCAAAAGCTCTGGATTAAAAGTACCGATTCCAACATAAAGTCCTGGTAAAAGAGAAGCTATTAAAAAGCCCATATACTTGATTAAACGTGAAAGAGTGGCAAAATAAGGGCGTATTGCATAATCATCCATACTCTGGAAATATTCCGTAAAAAGATATGGAACTATCAGCACATTTGGAGTCCCGTCAATTATAATCGCAATTCTGCCTTCGGCAAGCTTACCACAAACTGTATCGGGGCGTTCTGTCATTCCTATGCTACTGAAAAGCGATAAATCATTCTCTTCTTCAAGATACGGCATAACATATCCTGCAGCCATAATTGTCTCAAGGTCTATCTGCTGTATTTTATATTTAACTTTCTCTAAAATGTCTGAAGAAACCTTGTCCTCCATGTAGCAAAAACATATTTCTGTCTTGCTTATGTTCCCTACTTTTGAAGTTTCAAACTTAAGAGTAGGGTTCTTTATTCTTCTTCGTATCATAGTCATATTTATTCTTAAAGGCTCCACAAAACCTTCTCTGGAGCCTCTTTGCATAACTTCGGAAGAGGGTTCAGATATTCCTCTGGAACTATACCCTTGTACTCCAATTGCAAGCATTCTGTCGCAGCCATCCATCACAACAAGAGCAAAACCTGACATAACCATATAAAGTGCATCTTCATAAGTAGATATCTGTACAATATCGCAAGAAGAAATAATCTTATCTCTTAGATATTCATATTTTTCTATTGGTGTACCATTAAACTGCATATCGGCCGAAATTCTGTTCATAACGTTATTGCCTAAAGTTTCCTTATTGACAAGACCTGCCATGGTTATAATTGCACTCTCTAAATCCATTATCTCCAATTTTCTAATGGTTAAATCCTCACTTTTGCCAAACTTATTTTTAAAAAAAGATAAGCTTTGTGTTAATGAGCTTGAAATAAATTCCTTTTTTTGAGGCTTTTTTTCTTTTTTTTCTTTTTCTTTTTGATTAGATTCATAATTTCTTATGAATTTTTTGATAATATTAACCAAAACTTCCTCCTCCTTTATCTGGGTTTTACTCAGGTTAATTTTTCCCAAAATCCCAAAAAATATTCTTAAATCAGTTTTAAGCGCACTAATTAAAGCTATAAATATCCATTAGCTTGTAACAAATCAAAAGATATTTTATTATAACTTTTTCGCTCTATCAGAAAATGTGTAACCCCTTTTGTTATGATGAATAAAATATTTATTAGAATTTAGAGGAAAAGAGGTGATTTTCTTGAATGGAGTACTTTTTACAGTTTTGGAGTCTATAATGATAGTCACTGCACTATCCATGGATGCATTTGTTGCAAGTTTTGCCTATGGGGCAAATAAAGTAAAAATTCCATTCTCTTCCGTAACTGCAATTAACGTAATTTGTAGCTCTATCTTGGCAATTTCACTATTTTTTGGTTCATTAATAAGTAATTTTATCCCTGAAACAGTTACTCACATAATTTGTTTTTTAATATTGTTTATTTTAGGTTTAACAAAAACCGGAGAAAGTATTGTGTCGTGGATTTCTGAAAAAAAAGAAAATTTTACAAAAAATATGAAGATCTCATTTATGGGAATAGCATTTGATATAAATATGGGAATCAAAAAAGAGCAAGCTAAAATAAATTCAGATAAAGTTTTAAAACTAAGAGAAGCATCATCTTTGTCGGTAGCTTTATCTCTGGATGGTCTCGCTGTGGGTTTTGGAGCAGCTCTCGCCAATGCAAATAGTCTACAGATAGTTGCATTTTCTCTTGTTTCAGACATGCTAGCCGTTATGCTTGGATGCTTTTTAGGTAACAAAATAGCTGAAAAAACATCTTTTAATCTATCCTGGCTTAGCGGAGCTATGCTCATGATTTTAGCATTTCTTAAATTATCTTAACCCAAAATAATCAAGGAGTCCTTCATATATAGCATAAGCAAATTGATATTGATCATCCCTAAGTTTCTGAGCATCATTAGGATTTGTTATGTACGCTAGTTCAACTAAAGCAGCAGGCATTTGCGTCTTTCTGAGCACATATAGGGAAGGTCTAACCCTTACGCCGTTGTCCTTTGTCCCCACCCTCGCAACTATAGAATTTAAAATATTTTCAGCCATATAGTATCCCTGGCTGTATTCCTGATAAACATAAACTTCCGTACCATTTATTGCGGGGTTTTCATTCGCATTAGCATGGATACTTATAAAATAATTAGCTGGCCAAGAATTAGCCATATTTACGCGCGCCTCAAGGCTTGTAGAATTGCTAGTCCCTAGTATTTGGTCCGGAGATGTTCGGGAGGTCCTGACTTCAAAGTTTGGATTAGATGCCAAAATGTCAGCAAGATAAGCCCCTACATTATATGTTATATCCTGTTCACGAAGTCCAAACCCCTCAGCTCCAGCGTTTACTCCGGATGGATTGTGCCCTTGATCTATGAATATTTTTATCGCCAAATTAATCACTCCTTCACTTAAATATATAAGTAAGCAAAGGAGTGAATATTCTTTATTTTAATAAAATAACCAAAAATAAGGTATTCTTCTATTTACCATATTTTGAAAAGTTTTTTGATTGAAACTTTTCTTTTATTCCTATCCTAAAGTAAAATCATATGAAAATTACCGTTGTTTATTTTTTTGAGCTTTTTTTATTTTCTCCAATTCTGCTGCTATAGGTCCTGCCCTAAATTCATATTTCCTTTTGAATTTTTCCACTAACGCTTTTGCCGCCTCCGGGGTCTTCTTTTTAATTTCCTTATACTCCTTTTCAAAAGTTCCTGCACTCTTAAATGGATTAAGCTTTTCATCTCCATTATCTTCGAAAAACTCCACAGGATTGGAGCCATCCAACACGGCAAAGCCTATCCTTTCTTTTCCCGTTTTGTCTTTACAAAATCCAGCTTGTACCATTGTTCATCTCTCCTTTAAATGTTTTTCATATATATTATGCTTAATTTTTGTGCTAATGTCGATATTTTTGTTGGAATAGTTAAAATTTTTATATTATTTTTTCTTTGTTGGCTTCTTATGCTTGTCCACAAAGTCCGAAGCAAGTACTCAATAAATAACCAATTATGGGGAAAATCATCAAGACCTACGATTCTGGTTCGATCTCCAATTTCGGTATTCATCACGTTCGGCATCAGTAACTCCAACTTCGTTTACATAGTTCATTATTTCGGTTTTATCCATATCGGTCAAAGGCATCGTGCCATCTGAGTATACTTCATCGTCCAAATCGTGGTCCCCGTCCAAGATGGCTGACGCTCCACGTGCTTCCCTCTGTCTGATTTCCCTGGCAAGCTGTCGCCAAGCTTCATTTTCTAAAGCCAAAAGGCGATTATTATAGTAAAAATTAGTTCTATCCCAATTCCCCTGAGTGTTCTCTTCTAATCCTTCTAATATTATTCCAGCGAAAAATTTAGTTCGATTAATATTTCGTTCTACTTTTCTTAAAAAATCTAAAACTTTAGCCTGCCTTCCCACAAAATGCCTTTTAAAAGAGTTTATGCTAGTAATAGCGCTACAAATATTATCTCTACGTTTATCAATATCGGGTGCAGCTATAACAGTCATCAAGCAGCGTTGTAATGTGCCGAACTTGCAAGCATCTATTTCGTTAGTAATTCTTCCATCTACATCTTTGTACATATCAAATAGTGCATCTCTAGCATCTATATATTTCCTTTTAACATTATCTTCAGAGTCTTCCAACAACGCACTATATAAATTATTTAGTGCAGGTCGTAAATCTGGCATATGTATCATCCTTTCTTTTGTCTAATTAATCACAATTGTATATTAATTGCTTTAAATAGTAAACCTTTTTATTGTTTTTTGCAAATTGTGACTCTGAGGTAATATGAGCCTCACTTAATGCAAAAATGCTTTAAGAACGTACTTTTTATCCCTTATCTTTGATTTGGACACTCCCCTAAATGGCAGTGCAAAAATAGATAGGAAATTGGGGAAAACTAATCCAGAGGTGATTAGAAATGAGATGTCCAAAATGTAAATGCAAAGAATATCAAAAGAATGGAACGGTAAAGGGAAAGCAGCATTACAGATGCAAAAGAGGGAGTGCCAAATAACGATGATTTATACAAAATCAGAGAGGGAAAAAGAAGAGTTGCAAGCAGGATGAAGAAATTTGGCCAAAGCAAAATCGTTAAAGGAAGAAACAAAAATTTAAAAAACAGATTTGGAGGTATCAAGAGAACGAAAGAAACATTTAGATTTTCTGCGAAGAGGAGGTATGTAGTGT
>CATOLC010000025.1 GCA_951800855.1 uncultured Ruminococcus sp. | reverse complement strand
GAAAAAGCTGTTGCAACTTATTGGTCTAAAGTCTCACCAGAAAAATTACCTAAAATCAACGGTGAGACTGTCGCGACCGCCGATAGAAGCATGCTCCTCTCCCTGGTTACAGGAAAATCACATAAAATCTATGTGTCTGCTGGTAATCAAGAAGATGACGCAGCGGATAAGGTTTATAGTAAAATCGCAGAAAAAATACGCAGGGGGCAGACTGTCACCTGCAGTCTGAAAACTTCCCTTGCACCGTGTCTCCCTGATAAGCATGATTACGCAATATGGGGTGCCCTAACAGCGAATAAAAATGGTGTGGACAGTGCGGTTCTTTTGCCTAATACACATGACCTATATACTAAAAACGTAATACCACTTCTTAATAAATTCAAATCGGATTTAAAAAATGAATACCGTCAATTTTTTATCCTGCGTAACCCTTGGGGTGACGCCGCGGATGGAGTGGCCGTTCTGAGTTCCGGTGCCGAGCGTCCTCGTATTGTGACTCTAGAAAATAACGATGGCGTCTGTCTCATTGAGGTACAATCCTTTATAGAATATGGGTCTACCTTTTCGCGTACCTCTAACAAATAGAATTTTTTGTTTATTCTGAGTTTTGTTTTAGCAAATCTATTATATTAGGGTTCCTGATAATCCTCCGGGCCAAATACAGCGAACCGAATATTAAAATGCAGGTATCTTGGTCGCATTTTTGAATAGCATACTTTATTGCCTGTTCCGGGTCAATAATAGGGTTAACGTTATCACTGAATTTCCAAACAATACTAGATAATTTAGTTATCGGCATAGTTCTCGGAAACCTTGGAATTTCAACAGGAATCACTTCAGAAAATAGGGGCACAATTTTAGAAAATTCTGATGTGGAATTTTTATCTTTGCACATTCCTACAATTCCTATAATATTTTTATTCTTTAAATATTTTTTTATAAATAAAATTAAAGAGTGTATCCCTGCCTCATTATGTGCCCCATCCAAAATAATCAAAGGATTTTTGCAAAGGATTTCTAATCTGGCATTAATAAAAGCAGATTCCATTCCAGTTTTGATAGCTTCCTCAGGAATTTCCATTTCTCTTTTTAAAACGTCTATTGCCGTTAATGCCGTTAATGCATTTTCAAGCTGATGTTCTCCCAAAAGATTAATCTTTAATTTCGTTCCTTTGTATTTAAATATAGTTCCATTTTCTATGTCTGAAGAAATCAATTCCATATCTGATGTGTTTGGTATTATAAGTTCGCTTGAATTTTTTTGGGCCGTTTTACTTATCACGTCATATATTTCTTTGCTCTGACCTGCAGACACTACAACCGGCCTTTGAGGCTTTATAATCCCGCTCTTTTGAAATGCAATTTCCTCCAAAGTATTACCTAAGGTTTTCATATGGTCAAATGATATAGACGAAATAACAGAAACCATAGGGTTTTCTATTATATTTGTTGAATCCTTAAACCCACCTATACCAGCCTCCAATACCGAAATATCGCATTGATTATTTTTGAAATATTCAAAAGCCGCTATCGTAACAACTGTAAATTCACTTACTCCTTTTTCCATACAAAATTTATCTTTAATAAATTGGGGTCCATAGGCTATAATTTTATTTCGAATTTCTTTATATTTTTCAAACGGCATCGGAATATTGTTTACTTTAATTCTTTCCATAAAGGACGTTACTGATGGAGAAGTAAACAGGCCTGTTTTATATCCACTATGCATCAAAACAGATGAAATCATTGTTGATATTGAGCCTTTTCCATTTGTTCCTGCAACATGAACAAATTTCATGCCATTTTGAGGAGCATTAAATAAATCAGACAGAAAACCCTTAATTATATCTGAACGAACGAAAAGAGATTTAGAGTTAAAAATATCTTCAAAATTTTTGTTGGTCATTTTATCTGTCCTTCCATAATGTGAATTTTTGTTTGACTGAATAGTTGGAGCTTAATATTTTAGGAAACATTAGGTTATAAATACTGTTTATCTGAAGCTCTTTTTGAAATATAAATCTCTCTTTAGCATTTAATTTCTTTTGATCTGAATATCGTGAAATTATAGGTATTGTACTAAATTTTTTAGCAAATTTCAATATCTCTATTCCTTTTTTATTACTTCCCAAAACTTTTATATACGGTAAAAATTGTGCTTGATCCGATTTCAATATCCCTAAAAAAGCACACATTATTATTCTTTTTATACGGGCTTTCGTATATCTTTTTGTTGATATTTTGGTTATTAAATCTTCTAAAGAAATAGCACAAGAAGCCGCCTTTACAATTCTGTTTTCAAGTCCTTCACTTACATCAGAAATACATAAAAAATCTGTCGCAGACATAGTTCTTAACTTATAAAGTATAGCTATTTCGCAGGATTTTAAAGTAACAGGCGCAAAACAACTATTCATTTCATTCAAAATTATCTCATAACAGCTATAAGGAACATACTTACTCCAATTACTATACCTATTTCTTATACTTTCCCTTAAATATGAGGAGCTGCAAATGCCCTGTTCAGGTTGTTTTGAGTGATAGTCTCCTACCCTTTTAAGCGTAAAGGGTTTTATTTTAGAATTTAAAATCTTTAAAGCCTTAAAATACTCAAGTGCTAAAATATTATTAGGTGTTTGAAGGATATCTGAATATTCCCTTCCTAAAATTTCTTTTACCGCAAGTTCCATTGATATAGCAAAAGCATGGCCTTTATTAAGATTTGATTTTACAATTCTATTAAAAGAGCTTGACAACATAGCTTCACTTATTCTGTAAAAAAAAGATAGTTCACCACATTCGCTCCCAAAAATTAAGTTATCCACACAACCTAGATTTTCCGCAATATAAACTCCAGCCAAAGCAAATTTCTCAGCTACAGACATCGCCCATATAGAAGGTATCTCCAGAATTAGATCAAATCCATTTAAAAGAGCAATTTTCGTTCTAGTTTCTTTAGATAATATAGCAGGTTCTCCTCTTTGAATAAAATCCCCACTCATTATTCCAATTAAATGAGTAATTCCACTATCTTTTGCAGTATCAATTAAATATTTATGCCCCAAATGCAAAGGATTAAGCTCACAGATTATTGCACCGACTTTATTCATAATTTTTATCTGCTTTCATGGGAATTTTTATTATCAAAAATCTCTTTTACACAAGTTGCCATGCCTGCTAAAGATTGTATTTCAGATGGAATAATTATCTTAGTTGCCTTGCCGTCGGCAGACTTCTCAAATGCCTCAAGACTCCTTAAAGCAATTACTTTTTCACTGGGGTTTGCCTCATTCAACAGCTTTAAACTGTCCGCATAAGCCCTTTGTACTGCTAAAATGGCTTTGGCTTCTCCTTCAGATTCTCGAATTTTAGCTTCTTTTATCGCTTCGGCATTTAAAATCGCAGCCTCTTTGTGCCCTTCAGCAATTAAAATTTCACTTCTTTTTTCACCCTCGGCCTCTAAAATCTTGGCACGGCGTTCACGTTCAGCCTTCATCTGCTTTTCCATAGCATCTTGTATCTCCCTTGGGGGAAGAATATTTTTTAATTCTACACGATTTACTTTAATTCCCCAAGCATCCGTTGCCTCATCTAGAATTACTCTAATTTTAGTATTTATTACATCTCTTGAGGTCAGTGTGTGGTCTAATTCAAGATCTCCGATAATATTCCGAAGAGTAGTTGCTGTCAGATTTTCTATAGCTGATAACGGTCTTTCAACCCCGTAAGTATAAAGTTTCGGGTCAGTAATCTGAAAATACACAACAGTATCTATTTGCATTGTAACGTTATCTTTCGTTATTACGGGCTGAGGAGGAAAATCCACAACCTGCTCTTTTAAAGACACTACTTTAGAGATTCTGTCAATAAAAGGTATTTTAATATGAAGCCCTGTTCCCCAAGTGCAAAAATATGCACCGAATTTCTCTATAACAAAAGCATGCGCCTGAGGAACAACGTTTATAGTTTTTATTGTAATAACTATAAAACCGATTATTAAAAACAATATAACAATTAATGGCAGCATCTTAATCTCTCCCTTAAATTAGACTTTACGAACAACCATTTTTACTCCAGATATAGAATCTATCCGAACATGTTCCCCCTTATTTATGATTTTTCCATCCAGCGAACGTGCGGACCAAACTATCCCCGATATTGTAACAGCGCCTTTTTCATCTAAATTACTTATTTCCTCTGTAACTATAGCAATTTTTCCGATTAATCTATCCAAATTAGTTTTTTGTACTTTAAATTTCAGCATGCTTTTAATATACGGGCGTACTAATATTATCATAGCAACTGAGGTAACGATAAACACACTTAACTGGAGAAAAAATGAGGGACTAAAAAGGCTTACTATTAAGGCTAGCAAGCCCCCGACCATAAACCATATAGATACAAGCTGTGTGGTTATCACTTCAGCTATTGCAGATATAGACAAAATAAATATCCAAAAAATATATAGATTTTCCATTTTAGTTATTTAAAATATATACATCATTAGAGATAATAAAAATCCGCCTAACATTAATAGTGCTCCCAGCAAAGCCCCTAATCTAATTATTTTTTTCTTTGTACTTTCTTTTTTTACTATATTCTTTTCAGGAATTTTCTTGTTTTCAAATTGATGTCTATTATTATTCACTTTTATTCTCCTTTTTTAACATTCAATATTCAAAATTAGTTCCTTTTAATAATATTATACCAAAATCACCCTTAAATGTAAATACTTCAAATGAAAAAGCTATATATTTTATGAGCCATTTTTAGGATTTACATAAATTGTTTTATAATCTTTATAAATAGCAAGTCCGGGTCTATAGTTGCTTGGCTTTTTCACATTATATATAAAAGTGTAATCTACCGCTACATTTGATGAATTTTTCGCCCCGCTGTGCCCTGCACATATTTCCCCGGCAAAAACTATATCCTCATCTTCCGCTTCATTACCATTAGTAAACATAACCGTATGGCTTCCTGGTACATCCTTTGCATGAAACCAGATATCCCGTCTGCCTGCCGTTTTATATGTTAATCTCTCATTTTGCCTACAGTTCCTCCCTACCAAAACTTTATATCCGCTAGGAGAGGTAAATTCGATAAAATTAAGTGATTTAGAGCGCAATTTCAGCTTAGCCTTGGCTTTTAAACGTATATATCCCTGTTCACAGAGTTCATTTCCTATTTCCCGAATCTCATTTTCAGATTCACAGCGGTTCAAACAGTCTAAAGCATTTTCCAGATAACATATATCATTTTCAGCGTTTTCAATTTGTATCTTAAGTACTTTTTGCGCATTCCCTTGTTTTTTATACTTTTTATAATACTTTTGTGCATTGTCTGCACCATTTAGCATTTTGTCAAGAGGTATTTTAATCGTCTCGGAACTTGGTGAAAAAAAGTTCTCCACGTCTATTGACCCCATACCTCTTTTGATTTTATATAGGTTTGAAGTCAATAAATCTCCAAATAACTTAAATTTTTCTTTCCCTTCACATCTTTCTATCTCTTCCTTTTGAAGTGAGATTTTCTTTTTCCTAGACAAAATTAAATGTTCAATTTTTTTCTCTAGAGCTCCCATCCTGGATTTTTTCCGGTTAACCTCTGTTTTTTCATAGTAATAAGCATCAATTAATTCCGAAAATGAGCCAAATATTTCACAAGCTTTATTTTTTATCTCTAAAAATGAAATATCTTTTTTGCCATCTTTATTCGTGATTAAACAAGGTAGTCCTTTGTTGTTCTTTACAATCTCTGTAAGTTCTGATAACGATTTAATTAAATTTTCCTTCATAAATGGGTTGATTACAGATAGTTTTATATTGCTTTCACAACCAATTTTTTCAGATAACCAGTCACAAACTACTCCAGAAGCTCCTTGCAAAACAGATAAACCAGCCGAATAAAATGTTTTTTGTGTATATTCTTCATCATAGGAAAAAATTTTATTAACTATTTCATCTTTGCCTGTTTCTAAAATACACAATTTTTCCTGCGAAGGAGGTTCAAAGTATTCTGCACCCGGAACCACAGTTCTTTTTGAAGACATTTCAGCTGTAATTCGCTTTATGGCATCAATAATTTTTCCTTCGTTATTTACAAGAATTATATTACTGTGTTTTCCCATTATTTCCACTAAAAGTTTATAGAATACTTCTTTTCCTGTCTCATCCCTCGATGCAAGTTTAATGCAAAGTACCCTCTCCAGAGCTTTTTGTTCTATCTCAGTAATTTTCGCCGATAAAAGCTTTTTCCTTAAAAGCATGCAAAACGCAGGAGGTGTTTCAGGATTTTTAACTTTTTGTTCGGTTAAACTTATTCTTGAAGCCTCTGCACTCGCTGAAATTATAAGTTTATAAGCACTTCCACTTCCCCCCAGTACAATATTTATTTCATGCTTTGCCGGCTGATATACTTTATTTACTCTTAAACCTATAATCTTCTCTCTTAGTTCTGAGCAAAGATGTCTGAGAAGCATTCCATCTAGGGACATTCAAGATTCCTCCTTAAAGATACTTTATTTTGTCTGTAAACTCTTTACTCTTATAAAATTTTATCGTTGAGAATTCCGTTTCAAGAAGATTTTTTAACGTGGTAAAAACAATATCTTCTGTCCTGAAATGACCCGCATCAACTACAAGGAGACCAAGTTTATTCGCATTTAATATCTCATGGTGCTTTATTTCACCCGTAACAAAAGCATCAGCTTCCTTTTCGGATGCAAATTTTAAATAATCTCCTCCTGCTCCAGAGCAAACCGCAACCCTTTTAATTTTACGGTTCACTTTTGTATATCTTAACCCCGTACAATTCAAACTTCTTTTTACAAGCATAGCAAATTCTTCACTTGTCATATCATTTTCAAGATTTCCAACTAAACCGCATGAGAACCACTCCTCACAGACTGAGTCCTCTTCATTAAAAATATCATACGCCGGCATTGAGTAAGGATGGGCATTAATCATAGCTTTAATAACTGAGCTCACTTTATCTTCTGGGCAAATTAATTCTGCTTTTAATTCAGGTACCTTTTCACATACACCTATTTCCCCGATATATGGATTGGCACCCTCTTCCGGTTTAAATCTTCCCTCGCCTTGTGTAATAAAGCTGCATTTTGAATAATTTCCAAGCTTCCCAGCTCCATTTTCACACATTGCATCTATTACCTTATCTTCCCCACCTTTCGGGACAAACACTGATATCTTTTTGTATGATTTTACCTTTTCCACATGCAAAGGTTCAGTGTCTTTTAATCCTATAGCATTTGCTAAGCAAGCATTAACCCCATACTTGCTTGCCATATCCAAATTCGTGTGTGCGCAAATTGTATTAATATTATTTTTTATTAGCATCCCTGTAATAGAATCAAAACTTAATCTTTTTATCGGAGTAAAAATAACAGGATGGTGACTTATAATTAAATTCACTCCTATCCTTTTTGCCTCATCAATGACATCTTCTGTCACATCAAGTGAAAGTAAAACTTTATCAATTTTTTCGCCCATATTTCCCACAAGAAGTCCGCAATTATCAAAATCCATAGCTGTATTAAATGGAGCAATACCGTCTAAAAAATTATATATGTCCCTAACTCTCACGTTCAAAATTTTCTCCTCCAAAATCACTAATAATTTTTTTTATTCTCTTTATTATACACAAATTAGAAAAATAATCTTCTTTGTTTTTGCGTAATAAATTCCCTTTATTTTGATTTTCTAAATCTTTAATCTGCCTTTTCAAATATTCAACCGATGTTTTATTAATTTCTTCATAAAGTTTTCCCACATAAGGATATTCAATCTCAGTTTTATTGAATTTCCCCGTATAAATGGCACTAAATACCGTATAAATCCTCCCAAACGAAAGAACCGCTCTTTCTCTTTGCAGTTTAAATTTATTGTCCCTAAGATATATCCTTAAGTCCGATTCAGAAGAAACCGGCTGTAAAATTAATCTCTTCTTTTCTTTTTTAACCCAAGAAGCACCGTCTATTATTTGAGATATCAATTCCCCTCCCATACCAGCTATTACTATCTCATCAACCTCATGAGGATTAATTCTAGTCAAACCATCTGATTGTACAATTTTTATGTTATCTTCCACATTATACTTTTTTAAATTTTCTTCCGCCTTTTTCAGTGGCAAAATATTTAAATCACTTGCAACTGCACTTTTAATTTTATTGTTCATAACAAGCCATATAGGTAAGTATGCATGATCTGTACCGATATCTGCAATCTTTGCTCCTGCTGTGATAAAGTCTGCACAGGTTTGCAGTCTATTGTCCAATTTAAACTGTCTCATATTTGCTCGACCCGTTCTTTAAAGCATTTGGATAACTTCTTTATCCTTATATAATTTTATTATCTTGTAAAAATAATGCAACATAAGTTTTTATTTTGCACACTTTTTGCAAGGTAAATATCCTTTTTCCTTTGCTTTTTCCAAAGAAATTGGACTATAGCTGCCGCTACCACACCGATTTTTAAAGTGATATTTCTTTCCATGTGGAGATATATAAACTACCTGAGGTTTACTATCTTCATCAGAAGGTTCTTCTTGCTTTTTGTCCTCATCACAAATTTTATCGCTTTCTTCTGGGATATTTTCTTTAAACTCTTTTTTCTTTTTATCTAATGTGCATTCTTCCGCCTTTTCTTTATTTTTTCTAATTGTGCTTTGTTTTACTTCTTCTTTGGGTTTTTTCAAATTTTCTTCATAAGGCGCCTGCGAATTTTCCTTTTTGCCTTCACTTTCTTTTTTATTATCATAAAATGGCTCGGTACTGCTATTCTTAAAAGAGCCTTCTGTGCAATTCTTAACTTCTATCTCCGAAGGAATATTTTTATAAGAACTAAATAAAATAAACATTGGTATAAAGCAAGAAAACACAATCGTAAGAATTATTTTTGTATGATATTTAAAGTTTGATTTTTTCCAAAGAAAAAACAATCCTATAGGATAAGAAAAAATTAAAATTATTATTATAAAAATATCTTTATTTTGTCGCATAACCAAATCCTTGAAATAAATTTTATATTAATAATATCATAAATTAAATAATATTTCAATAACATTTAATTAAAGTTAATGCGTTAGGTTTAAATTTCTTACTCAACAAAACTAAAAATGCCAAAAAATAAGCCGTCTGTTTCCATCAAAACAAACAGCTTATATTATTCATAATTAACATTTAAGCTTTTTTCTCTTCTATTATTGCACTTAAAAATTTTTCGACATCTTTATGCAGTACAAGTCCGGAATTTTTCTCCTTAGCATCTAAATACAAACTCCTAATACCATCCATAGCATCCTCCAGAGCTGCCTTCTCTAAATTATCTCTAATGGCGCGCAGCCTGTCTATCGCATCTTTAGCTTTCTTCCCCCCTAAGCCTTTGGCCATTCTAGGCAGTCCATCCCACCAATTTATGTCCTCATCTAAGTCTTCCTTCAAATTTTTTCTAAAGTCACTATTGTTTAAATCACAAGGGTCGTAACCACAAGATCTCTTAAACCAATCTTTATTAATTTCTGCCATAAATATCATCTCCTTATATAATAAATTTCTACTATAGTATAACACGTATCCAGAAATATTGCAAGTATATTTTTGGATTTAAAAATAATTTTGTTAACTATGCACTACAGTAGAAAGAGTATATATAAGTGCAGATACCGCCATAAGTGTATAAATATGGCTTAGTTTTCGTTATAATTATCGACGGAGTGCAGTTTTTGTCTGGCTTTCCTTAGTTCTACCAGGCTCGCAGTTACCGTCTGATCAACTTCATTCATTAAATTATCCACATACTGGTTAGCAGCAGCTTTTACTTCCTTTGAGCTAAGCTTTGCATCAGAAATAATTTTATTGGCAGCCATTTGAGCATTTTTCACTATCTCGCTTTGGTTTACCATAGCTTTTATTTTTTCTTCTGAAACACGCCTAAGCCTTTCAGCTTCTTCTTGTGCATTTTCTAGAATCCGTGACCTTTCTTTTACAATGTTTTTAGCTTGAACCAGTTCTTTCGGTAATTTAAGGCGTAAATCCTCCAAAAGACACCTTATTTCCTTAGAATCAACTATAATTTTTCCTCCCGATAAAGGCAAACTCCATGAAC
>CATOLC010000024.1 GCA_951800855.1 uncultured Ruminococcus sp. | reverse complement strand
TTATAGTTCTGTTGTCCTTTCTATGACAAATGGAGAAACTCGCCTTGCAAACCTCAGGCTTTTTGCCGAATATGCAAAAAAATATGACGGGACATCGTATAGGGGACTTTCTGGATTCATAGAATTTTTAGATAAGCTAAAGGAAAAAGAAGCTAATCTTTCTTCAGCATGTACAATTTCGGAATCTTCAGATGTAGTTAAAATTATGAGTATCCATCGTTCCAAGGGGCTAGAATTTCCTATTTGCATAATTGCGAGATGTTCAGGCGGATTCAATAAAGAGAGTGGTGAGGTGCTGCTCCATGAAAGATTGGGAATAGGGATTAAGCTTAAAGACGAAAGCGGGAGTATAAAATATCCTAATTTTATAAGAAATGGAGTGAATTTATCGATTGAAAGAGAAAATATGTCGGAAGAGTTAAGGATTTTGTATGTTGCAATGACAAGAGCAAAAGAAAAATTATTTTTTTTAGTTTCTGTTAAAGATATTACTAAAAGTGTGATGAATAGTTTAGTCTCAATTTTTAAAGGTGATAAAATTCATTCTTATGCGGTAAGAAATTCTGCAAATATTGGCATATGGATTTTAAACTGTGCACTTTTAAGCGATGAAAACCATAAAATTTATAAATATGAGAACTTAAAAAACCCGGATATAAAACTTAGGAACGCAGATGCATTTGAAATTAATATAACTAACACCTTAAAAGAGACCGAAAATAAGGATAATAGCCTTGAAAAAGACGAAGAGAAACCGGAGAATACACTCCTTCCAGCCGAAATATTAAAAAGGTTTAATTTTAAATATTTACATGAAGGGATTACTAAATCTCCGGCTAAGATTTCTGCCTCTAAATTAGCACACGAAGATGTTTGGAAGGACTATATTGCAGTTTCCAGGCCAGCATTTATAGCAGAAAAATCTATAACCCCTACTGAAAAAGGAACAGCACTTCATGAGTTTTTGCATTTTGCTAACTATTCAGATGCACTTAAAGATTTTGATGTTCATTTAAAATATCTTCAAAAGGGAAAATTTTTAACTGATACTCAAGTTAAAGCTATAGACAAGAGGAGTGTTTTTAAATTTTTAAAAGGAAATCTTGGCCAAAGAATCATGAGGAGCAACAAGCTTTTAAGGGAATACAGATTCACAGTAGGGGTGCATGGAGGCGAAATGGATACTCAGAATGCTTCGGAAGATGATAAAATTATAATTCAGGGAGCAATAGACTGCGTTTTTGAAGAAGAGGACGGTTTTGTTATTGTCGATTATAAAACCGATAGAGTACAAAATTTAAATATTTTAAGAGATAGATATGCAAAACAGCTAAATATATATAAATATGCATTTGAAATCTGTGAAGAAGAGAGGGTTAAGGAGCTACTTATTTATTCTCTTTTCATAGGGGAAGAGATAAAAGTTTAGGATATTTTAGTAATCCTAAATCTTGAAAATAAGGATACCTAGCAACAAAATAAATTAAAAAAGAGAGACATTTTGTAAAGTGAAAAATTCAAACAAATAATGTCATCTCTTGAATAATATTTAGGAAATCTTTGTCATTTTTTATTTAATGCTTTTTTGGTGGAACACCGTATTTCAGCATCATCGGAGGGATCTTACCACCTTTACATTCCGTATCAGAGCCCTCTTTTTCAAAACATTCCACCGGTTTTTCTTCTATTGCACCAATTCCTCCGCCAACTCCGCCTAAAGTATTGTCAGGGAGTTTCTGTGCTTGTCCATTGTTATCTTTTTTATCATCCTTGTTCTCTGGGACTCCATATTTAGGCATAATTGGTCTATCAATACCATACAGTGGCACAGCTTTATGCTCCCCTTCACAGCTACGTCCGCCTGCAACGCCTTCACCTAAAGCATTGTCGTTTATTTCTTCAAAGTGGTTTTTATTATTCATATTAAACATCTCCTTTTATAATTTAAATTTTATTCTATTTATTCAAAAATATTAATTCATTCTTATTAAAAATTTTTCTTAGCTACTTTTAACTTTATTTTTTCATTTTTCTGAAAAAGCACATCGGATATGTCTTTTAAATCATACTTTTCTAAAATTTTTTGGATGTTTTCTGTACCATAACTTAAAAGCTCTAAATAATTTAAATTTTCACATAGAAATTCTGAAATATTTTTTAGTATCAAAGATTCATCTTCGTCTTTCAGTTCCAAACTCCTCGTTAAAAGCAGCATGGCTTCCTGATAACTTCCATTTTTTAAGCATTTGCAGGCTTTAGACTTTAAATATTCGGGCTCTTTGAACTTTAAAAGCTGTGTTTTGAATTGTTTAACTTTATAATTGAATGAGCAAAATAAATTCTCCGAATAGATTGAGTTTTGTGTGGTTAGCCGAGTATTTGGACAGCCACCAAGACATTTATTGCCATATCGGCATAAGGCACAATCCCCGGAAAGGTCACATTTTGAAAAGCCTCTTCTCCAAGAAAATGAGTTAGGGTCTTCCCAAATTTCCCTTAAACTTTTTTCCCTAATATTTCCTTCTATAAAACTTCTGTTTCTAATTGAAGTACAACCTAAAATATCTCCATTATGAAGAATTCCAAAGCTTCTGATTCCTGCATTACACCCATTCCAAGCTGAGATTCCCCTTAGAGAATTTACATATTCTGCCTTTTTGTCATAATACCCTATGCAATCAGCCGGTTGTATCTCTATTTCACCTCCTAACGCTGCATCATAGCAAAAATCTATTATATCTTTAATTTGGCAAGGTTCAAGCATCCAGTCCGGGTGACTGACAAAATTACCCATAGGAAGTCCTAACTGAACTTGCCAAAGCTTTACTCCCATTTTAACCAAATCTTGTTTTAAATCTTCAAGAATTCCTATATTAGTTTTAGTAATAGTTGTTATGCTAGCTGTGTAAACACCTAATTTATTTAAAATTTTAAATGCTTTTTTAGCTCTGTCAAAAGCCCCTTGTCTTCTTATTTTATCATGAATCTCTTTTGTTCCGTCAAGGCTTATAGCTACAGTTGATACGCCGGCATTTTTAAGACTATTTGCCATATCTTCTGTTAATTCCCAGCCGTTTGTTATTATATTGGCCTTTACTCCATTATCATTAAGACGTTTTACAATTTGGGGTATATCTTTACGAGTTAAAGGTTCTCCACCCGATAAGGTTACCCATGAAAGCCCTAAATCAGCTATCATATCCGCAAGGTCCAAAGCTTCATATGTGTTAAGTTCTCCAGGTAAAGCAGTTTTACATGACGAGCCACAGTGTCCGCACCGCATATTACAACCCATAGTTACCTCCCAAACGCATGTTTGTGGAATGTATTTCATAATTGCCACCTCTATCCAGATAAATTTATACATATTTAATATTATACAATATATTTTATCATAAAATATGTTAATGTCAATACTTTTTTGTATTTTAAGTAAAAACCAATTATTACTTTTTGTTGAACTAAGAAAGGGATTCCAGATTAATAAAAGTGAGATAGATTAAGCAGGGAGATATTTTTAAACTTATGGTTATATAGAATAACTATAGTTCTCATTTTCAAAAATAAAATAGCAAAATATATTCTTTTTTAAAATTTAAGTTGATATATTTATGCAAATGTGATATATTATTCTTGTAAAATATATTAAAGGAGATGTATATTATGGCTGGTAAAATCCAGAACGAGAATTATATAGAAGCTGAAATAAAAATTGATCCATTGGAACTTGGAAAAAATGCTGGTCTCCCCAACGTAGATAAGGTTTATACAATAATTCTACTGGAAGCATCTATAACTTATGCTCCCGGGGGGGGGAATCTCAACGAATATAGTAAGAAAATCTTAAAAAAAATCTTAAAACATATAAAGCTGAATAATCAGCCACTAAACGCGCTACAAACTTATTATTCACAGGATACTGACCCGACATCCCAAAAATTTTGTGGCTGGGATAGGTTGAACTTTTCATATGCATATGACCACCACTATAAATGTGCGACTAATCAAAAATTAATAGACTATCCTTACAAAGATAATGGATTATATGACCAGTTAACTAAGGATAATACGACAAGAACTATATTAGAAGAAATTTTTAAAAAATTGGCAAAAGGTAAAACGGGGATAAAAGGCTGGGTATTAAAAGTTTCTGAAGCAAAAACAGCAGGTAAAGATATTAAACTTGACTTTAAATAATTTATAATTATATTATAGAATTCTCTACGAGCGTATGTTCGTAGAGATAGTTTTTTAGTTTCATTTTTTTGCAGTACCATTTGTCCTTATGTAGTGAAATAAATATTGCTGTGCAATTCCGGCATACTTTCCGAATATATCCGCAGTTTTCCCCGGGAAATAAGTCTCCATTATGCGTTTCATCCAAACATCAACGGGAAACGCTTCTAGCCTATGAAATCCATAAAGAATCGTGCATTCAGCTACCTTAGGGCCTACCCCCTTAATCTTTTTAAGTTCTTCTCTCGCTTTAAAAATAGGTATAGTTTTTAAGTGTTCCAAGTTAATTTCCCCATTTGAAACTTTTTTTGCTGCATCAATAATATACTTAGCACGGAACCCGCTTCGTATTGCTGCAAAATCATCTTCAGTGAGAGAAGAAATAACTTCGGCTGAAGGAAATGAAAATGCTTTCTCGCTTATTTTTTCTCCAAAATTTTCACAAAGTCTATGGATTATTCCTTTTATTCTTGGGATATTATTATTTTGCGAAATGATAAAAGAGCAAAGGGCTTCCCAAGGTTCTTGTCTTAAAATTCTTATCCCGGAGCAAGATTCAACTGCCTTTTTTAAAGTGGGGTCAATTTCTGTTAACGTTTGCCTTATTTTAGAATAATCTCTATCTAAATCGAAGTATTTTATCCAGAATTCATATTGATTTTCTTTTGCACCTTCTATAATAAGATTATTTCCTTCATAATATACAAAAACATCACTATCTGAAACTATACCTCGGTACCCTGAATTTTCCTTGTTCCATCGGAAACACTGACCACATTCGAACGTTTCCTCTAAACTGAATTTCTCATAATCTTGAATTTTAATTTTATTCATTAGCATATCCTCAAATAGTTTTTTCTGCCTTATTTTTACGTTTTAGTTTAAACAAATCAACTTTTTCACTAACAAAGTAAATACCTGAACATATCAAAATTAACGCGATTAAGTTTGTTATTTCAAATATATTTTCGTTTAGCATTATGCCTGCTGAAATCGTTCCAAATATTGGAACAAGGAAATTATATATTGTAACCTCAGATACTTTATTGTACTCCAAAAGGTAATTCCAAAGTGCCCCAGATATAGCCGCAGCAGCTGATAAGTACAGAAGCATTAATAAGCCTTTTAGTGTTAAGACAATCATACCTCCTTGGAAAAAACCTAAAAAAAGTAAAATTATACCTCCGATTAAAAAGCTATATCCTGTAAAAACCTCTGGTTTTTCATGCTGTGAAAGTTTTTTGCATAAAGGAGTGGTGAAAACAAAAGTCAAAGTAGATAAAAATATCATACCTTCGCCTTTAAATGTAAATATTGGGGAAATTTCAAAAAATGAGCCTAAGTTCAGCACGAGAACACCTAAAAGTCCCAGAAAACATCCTATACTTTTTCTAAAATCAATTTTATCATCTTTGTATATAAAATGGGATAGAATTACTATAAGAAGTGTCCCACTTGATGAAATTATACACGAATTAAACCCGCTTGTATTTGGAATACCCATATATAAAAAAACATACTGTAAAGTAGTTTGGACAAAGCCTAACACAAATGTATCCAATAGTAATTTTTTCTGAGGAAGAACCAATCTATTTTCCCTTAAACAGGAAACAAAAATAGTATAAAGTCCTGAAAGAGTAAAACAAAATCCCGCAAAAAGAATTTCTGAAGCAGTGTCTTCCGGATTCACGCCTAAAAGGTCACATCCGACTTTTATTGCTGGAATCATATTTCCCCATAATGCAGTACATAAAATTGCAGTTGCCATTACAATAAATTTATTGGTAAAAAAACTTGTTTTTTCTTTTTTAATCTCCATAAAAATTAAAATCCCTCTTTTTAGACAAAGTGTAAACAAATAAATAGATTATCTCTAGCCTTCGATAAACAGTCTACATATTTTTACGCAATTGGCTATAATGCTTACACATTATGCACACAAAAATAAATAGTATAGAAAAACATAAATGAACTTAAAATTAGTATTTACACACTTAAAAGAAGCTTAGAATTATCCGGAAATGGCCAGAACTCCTCGGCGATATTTAGCTGAGCAATATCGACGATTCCCCTGAGTTTATTCATCCCGGGTATGATTTTATTTTTGCAATACTGCCCTATCTCTTTTCCTTGCTTTTTTGGAGGTATATTTGTTAGTATTTCTTTCAGTTCAGTTGTAGCAATGTCTGTTTCCTCAAGAATACCCGCAAGCTTTTCCAGCATTTTTTCCATTACACTTTTTTCTTGATTAGGTCTAGCTTTTCTATATTCGTTTATACAAGTGGACAAATGATATATATACTTCGTGATAGCTGGAATAATTTCTCTTGTAGCCATCTCGAGCATTGTTTTAGCCTCAATTTTTAAGATTTTAAAGTAATTTTCCATCTGTATTTCACATCTTGAGCGCAGCTCTTTTTCAGAAAAAATTCTACGTCGCTCAAATAGGTCAATATTTTTCCTGTCTAAGTAATGAGGAATGGCATCTGCCATTGTTATTAGGTTTGGCAACCCTCTTTTTTCTGCTTCTTCCTTCCATTTTTTAGAGTAATTATTGCCGTTAAAAATTATTTTTTTATGATTTTTTATGGTTTCCGCAAGCAATTTACGAAGTTCTCCTTGAAAATCATTACAATTTTCAAGCTTATTTGCAAAATACTCTAATTCATCAGCCATAATAGTGTTTATCATCATATTTGCACCGGATACAGATTCACTCGAACCCGGCATCCTGAATTCAAATTTATTTCCAGTAAAAGCAAGCGGGGAAGTTCTGTTTCTATCAGTGGTGTCTTTGGGGAATTTAGGCAATATATCAATTCCCGTTTCAAAAATATAACTTTCGTGGCGATCATATCTTATGCCGTTTTCTATAGCCTCTAAAATTTCCATAAGTTCTTCCCCTACAAATACAGAAATTATAGCGGGTGGGGCCTCTTGAGCTCCTAGTCTACAGTCATTTCCGGCACTTGCGACCGAAATTCTCAACAGTTCAGGGTATTTGTCCACACCTCTTATAAATGCACATAAAAAAAGTAAAAACTGAGCATTTTCCTCCGGAGAGTTTCCAGGTTCAAAAAGATTTACACCAGTGTCTGTCTGCAAAGACCAATTATTGTGCTTACCGCTTCCATTTATTCCTTCAAATGGTTTTTCATGCAGCAAACATACCATATCATATCTTTCTGCAACATTTTTTAAAACTTCCATAGTAATCTGATTTTGGTCTGTAGCTGTGTTTGCATGAGTGTGTATTTGAGCTAACTCATGCTGTGCCGGAGCAACTTCATTATGCTCTGTTTTTGCTGGGACTCCTAAACGCCAAAGTTCTTCATCCAAATCTTTCATAAATTCTGAAATTTTTGGCTTTAAACATCCGAAATAATGGTCGCCCAAATCCTGTCCTTTTATCGGTTTTGCTCCAAAAAGGGTGCGGCCACAATTAAGCAAATCTTTTCTATTTTGCACCATTTTCCTATCCAAAAGGAAGTATTCTTGTTCCACTCCTACACTTGCAAAAACTCTTTTTGCATCGTCTATTCCGAACAGTTTGAGTATTCGGAGTGCTTGCTTATTAAGCTCTCTAAGAGAACGAAGAAGAGGAGTTTTTTTGTCCAGAGTTTCTCCCCCATATGAACAAAAGACCGTGGGGATACACAAAGTGCCGTCTTTTACAAAAGCATATGATGTGGGGTCCCATGCAGTATATCCTCGTGCTTCAAAGGTTGCTCGAAGACCTCCTGACGGAAAACTTGATGCATCAGGTTCACCTTTAATAAGGTCTTTTCCAGAAAAGCCCATAATTGCTCTACCGCTACTGTCAAAACTTATAAAACTATCATGTTTTTCGGCGGTAACACCTGTCATAGGCTGGAACCAGTGGGTAAAATGGGTTGCTCCATGTTCAATTGCCCAGTCTTTCATTGCCATGGCGATAGACTCCGCAACATCACTGCTTAGCTCACTACAAGTGTCAACTGCGTCTTTAAAATTTGCATAGACTTCTTTAGGGAGTCTTTCTTGCATTACATTGTCATCAAACACCATTTCCCCAAAAATTTTTGTAATGTCTTTTATATTTTTTCTATTCAATTCAACCATCCCCGCATCTAATTTTTTATTTCACCTAAAAATTTTTTCGCTTCTTCCATAAAAGAGTTTATGTCTTTAAATTCTCTATAAATTGATGCAAATCTTATGTAGGCAACCTCATCCAAATACTTAAGCTCATCCATCACTTTCTCTCCTATAAATCCAGAGGGAATTTCTTTTTCTGAGGAATTTTGAAAATATAATTCTATTTTATTTACTAATTTTTCTATCTCTTCTATAGGTACCGGTCGTTTTTCACATGCTTTGAGTATTCCTTCTAAAAGTTTTTTTCTAGAAAAAATTTCACGCGATCCATCTCTTTTTATAACTAAAAGCGGTACCATTTCAACATATTCAAATGTGGTAAAACGTCTTAAACATTTTATACATTCTCTGCGTCTTCTAACGCTTTTTCCCTCTTCTGCTGCTCTAGATTCAAGGACTCTGCTGTCTTCTGAGTTACAATATGGGCACCTCAAATTATCACCTGCCTGTTTTTCTATAAATTTAATAATTAATTTTATCAAATAAAATAAACAATGTAAATATTTCGTATATAGAGCAGCAAAGAAAGTATAGTGAAAGGTAAAGAGTAAAACCTAATCACCTCGTGACTAATTTGACCCATTTCCTATCTATTTTGCACTCCCGTATAGCCAACAAAAACTTCCTACGCATAAAATTACGCAGGAAGAATTTTTAGAGCATAGTAATTTTTACATACGATAAAATATAAGTTAATGCAGGAATTTAAATACACTCTTATCGCCCGGTCGGATCCAGTAAACTCGGGCGTCGTCTGTGATAACGATTTTACCGGCAAAGCCTTCTGTGCTTATTATAAAGTTGATTTTCGCTGGATTTGAGGTCTGTCCTGCGGGGTCTGTCTGAGTTATTGTAAGCCTGTGTATCCACTCAGCGAGCGGGTCCAAAGTCAACTGCCAAGTGCCGTCCTCGCTGACTTCGGGGCTTCCCAAAATCGTGTCGCCTTCTTTTATATGAACGGTACAGCCTTTTTCTCCCGTGCCGGAGATAGTCGGGGTTTTAGTCTTTAGCCACGTGTCCCCTTCCGGAGAGGTGATTTTTACGGGTGCTGGGGGCGTCATATCAATGTTCAGGCTATTAATTTCCGACTCGGTAAAGCAGTTGCCTTCTTTATCCTGCACCCGGATTTTTAGCCTAAACTGCCCTTCTTTAGTGACTTTAAGCTGGAGCTCGCTCTCAGTTCGACTTAGAACCTCGACACCATCAATGCTATCGGTGGCTTTGGAATAACTCGTGCCGCCGTCTAAGGAAATCTGGTAACTGTCGGCGTCAATGCCCGACGGGGTTACACCTGTGCCGGCGAGGTCTTCTACGTTATAGGTCACGGTAATGGGGGGATTTGTTGCCCAATTTCCAGGGGTGTAAGTTTCCTGCTTGCCGTCTTTTTGGTGCGTAAAAGTGACTGATTTAACACAAGGGGCTTTGTCATCGAATTTGTCGGTTGAAGAGCTAATCGTAGTTAGCGCGGAGGCGTAAAGGAGCTGGCCGTCGGTTTCCGTGCTTGCTTTTTCGAGCCAAACTTTAGTATTTTCGAAGCTCGAAATGCTCGCAACATTTGAAAGATCCGAAGTTTGGAGCATTGCCTTGCCGTCTGTAATTTTTGTAGAATAAGCCCAGTTTGTGCCACTTGAGCTACCTTGCACCATAAGGTAATATTCGCTGCTCGTCGGCACATTTATTGCCCTTATTTTCGTAAATTCTGCATTTGTTTGGATTGATTGACTAGTATTTGAAGTATCTTTCAGCCTTAAATTATGAATCGGGAAACTTCTCGAATCATAAGCCGGCAAGGC
>CATOLC010000023.1 GCA_951800855.1 uncultured Ruminococcus sp. | reverse complement strand
GTGTCCGAGTGGTTTAAGGAGCTGGTCTTGAAAACCAGTGATCCCGCAAGGGACCAAGGGTTCGAATCCCTTCCCCTCCGCCAATAGAAGGAGAAATACTCAAGTGGTGAAGAGGCTCCCCTGCTAAGGGAGTAGGTCGGGAGACCGGCGCGAGGGTTCAAATCCCTCTTTCTCCGCCAGAGCGTCGCTGGACTAGGTTTGCGTAATAGGGTTCGGCGTTAATTTTTTATTTTTCTGCTCGTGCTTATCGAATCTTATGCCCATTATAAAACCTCGCGCCAGTGTGGTTAGTATTATGGGGCATGGCCCATTTTCAAAAAAGTTAGATTGTCAGTTTTTGGTAATCTAGCTTTTTAAATAGGAAATTTTATAATGCATATCATATCTAACACATCGTTCACCCCCCAATCAACAAGGGAGAGAGCGATGTGTCTTTCATAGTTAAACACAAAACAATTAAACTTTCAGCAAATTATAAAACTATGCTAATACCCGACAGCAACGGGTTGGATAATTAGCAATTTCCACAGTTTCCGGAAGTAAGGCACAAGATAAATCAATCTTTAACTATTTATACTTTTCATCGATTTGAACGATAATTTTTTTGCAAATTGAACCTAACTGTATTGGATGCTTTTTCATGGCCCAACGAACAACCTCCTTGACACATTTTTTATTTTGAACATTTTGTTTGGCGTTTTTAATAAGTTGTAACGTCTTACTTTGACTCTTAATGTTCTCATATGCTTGACCTTCGGCCGTCTGTTTTAAAATTTTATTACATATTTTCTCCTTAGCACGTATATCCTTCTCATATTCTTCGAGGCGATCTCCGTCCATACTATAGCGTTGTAAATTTTCGTCAACGTGCATACGCGAAAGAAGCTCGCCACGAGGACCACGCTCTAATTCGGTTTCCAGTCTCGATTTAGCTGAGTATGATTTATGAAGATCCTCAAGAGGTTGTTTCAATTGCTGGGCTATTTCTCCGGGCAGACCCTTTAGATATTTGTTTAACGCTTTGTTCTGCTTTGTATATATGTCTTTACCCGTGATTGTTGGATATTGCTTTTTAATGCCTTTTTTCTCTTTAACTTCTTGCCTTAAGTATCTTAAAAAGTTAAGTGTGTGCTCTACCGCCTCCTCCTTGGAGCACGTCCCTTTAATCTGATTGTAATAGTTTGTAAAAGTATCTTTATTCATAATATACACCTCCTAATATTATTATACATATAATACATAAATATATCAACTGTTTTTAGTAAATTTAATAATATTTAATAATAATTTAAATGTTTTAATATGAAACGCCAGCATACATTTATTCAAATACGTTAAGCAAAGACCGGACTGTTAAAACCGTCCTTTAAAGGGAAAGAGAAGCAGAGGAATTCTTGTATAAAAAATGGTATAAAGGTAATCAAAGAGGTGGAATGAAAATGGTTAAAGAGCACCGAAATATACGAGGAAAAGTAAAGATAAAGGCTGTTTCAGCAAAAACTGTTGTGTTATACAAGACATGTGGCAATTTTATACTACCACAAAAAAGGCAGTGCAAAAATAGGTAGGGAATGTGGCAAACTAATCATGAGGTGATTAGAAAATTAGATGTCCAAAATGTAAAGAAGAATAGAAAAATTGCTGGGAGCTAGCCACACGGCAGTAATATACTGGGTAAAGAAGGCCGGAGAAAAATAAAGGATATCGCTTTTGAAGGAAGAAAAACAGAGAAAGTAAATGTCCTGGAGCTTGACGAAATGTGCTTAAACTTTAAAAAAATCGAACAAAAAATGGATATGGTTGGCAGTAGAGAGAGCTTCTCAGAAAACACGAGGCTTTTATGTGGGCTTTCGTGGAACCTCAAGTTTGGAGAAGCTTTCTCAAAACATCCAAAGGTTAAATGTAAAAACATATGCTAAAGATGTTTGGGAACCATAAATTTTCATATATTTTTATGTGGATAGATGTTATAATATTTGTAAGAAGAGTGGATAAGAGTTCAAATAATTTTTTATTAGAAATTAAAAGATTAGTGTTATTTTCTCTCTGCCTAGATCTTTTATATTTTGTTTATTATATAATACATATCCTATTACTTGTTTCGCTTTGGTATAATATTTTAATCGTATTTAAATTTTGATGCCTTCTATCAAGTTTTTAACTTAAAAATAATAAAATTCTTAAATGAAACAAAGGAAAAATTTAAATGAACATAAAAGAAATGTGGAAAATTAGAAAAATTTTCAGATATATCGTACCATATAGGAAAACGCTGCTGTTTATTATAGCGGGATTTTTAGCTGGACAAATATGCATGCTGTTTCTTCCTAATCTTATGTCGGATATAGTTGATGTAGGAATAAGACAAAGCGGAATAGAGAATGCGTTTCCCGAAGCGATGTCCAAACAAACTTACATGCTGTTATCAAATTTTATGAAAGAAGAAGAAAGATCAATTACGGATCGGCTATATACTATTTTAGATTTTACAGGGCAAATTGATGAAAAGGAAGAATCAGGAAACTCGGAAGCGGTGAAGAACAAATATCCTAAAGCGAAAGATAAGATTTTATATGTTTTAAGGGATGATTTTTATGATTCTAAAAAAAATTCAAAAGATTTAAATGAAGTTTTTCTTGCATGCATATCGAGACTTTTTAAACAGTTAAATGCTAAGGGCTTGAGTCAAGAGATTGTATATAAAAATAATAGTGATTTTCAAGTGGAATTAGAGAGCATTTATAATTTGATTTCGGACTTTGAAAATATTTCAGCTGAAGAACTTAAAGAATTAGATAAACAAGATTTAATGAATTTTGACCCGCACCAGGCTGCCGCTGCACTTAATAAGCAGATATGTATGGAGATGGGAACAGATATTTTTAAAATACAAAGAAACTATATTATTAAAGTAGGACTTATTATGTTGTCTGTTACAATTATTTCACTGGCAATTAATATTTTGGAAAGCTATTTTCTGGCTAAAATGTCATCAGGCGTAATTATGAATCTGAGAAAAGACGTTTTTTATAAAGTGGAGAGTTTTTCGCAAAAGGAGTTTGATAAAATAACAGTATCATCTCTTATTACCAGAACTATAAATGATGTTGACCAAATGAAAGAGACGATAATGTCAGGTACTTTGATATTTATTCCGCCGGTGATGCTTGGTGGAGGAATAATAATGGCTATTAATAAGTGTGCTTCACTTAGCTGGACCATACTTTTAGGTGCTGTGATTTCTTCCATAGTAATATTTGTAGTTTTAATGATGGTTTTACCGAAAATGGAATTAATGCAGCAAATTTTAGATAAGTTTAATCTCATTATAAAAGAACGCCTTTCCGGAATAATGGTTACTAATACTTTTGGTAATGCTAAGTGGGAGGAAAACAGATTTGACCATATTAATAAAGAACTTTCGGGGATAGTTTCTTATGTAAATAAATTAGTCTTACGAGTTTCTCCATTTTTAATAGTAACCATGAATTTTTTAAGTTTGCTGATTATATGGCTAGGTTCTAAGCAGATTGCCCAGTCAAAAATGCAGGTTGGAGATTTGATGGCGTTTGTGCAGTATTCTTCTATGGTTATAGGAGCATTTTTAACCCTTGTAATGATGCTTTTTTCTATTCCTCATGCCCTGATATCTATAAACAGGATTTTAGAGGTACTGGATTTGGAAGTTTCTGTAAAGGATTCACAAGAGTGCAAAAATTTTGAAGAAAATTTTAGGGGCGAACTTTGCTTTAAAAATGTTTCATTTACCTACGGAAATAAAGAAAATATGGTACTTAAAAATATAAATTTCTCAGCCCAAAGGGGGCAGGTAGTATCGATTATAGGAGCTACTGGGTCTGGAAAGTCTGCTTTGGCCAGTTTAATTCCAAGATTTTATGATGTTACAGAAGGAGAAATTCTTATAGATCAAATCAATATTAAGCATATTTCGCAGGAAGAACTTAGAAAAAAGATAACATATGTTCCCCAAAAAAGCGTTTTATTTTCAGGAGATGTGGAGTATAACCTTCGTTATGGAAATCTGGAAGCTAGTAAAGAAAAAGTTGCCGAATGCATGGAAATATGCTGTATTACAGACTTTTTGGACTCAGATAAAGATTCACGGATGAAAAGAGAGGTATCTCAAGAAGGGAAGGATTTCTCCGGGGGACAGAGACAGAAAATTTGCATAGCAAGGGCTCTTTTGCGGGATACGCCGATTTATATATTTGATGATAGTTTTTCATCTATGGATTTTTTAACTGACTTTGAAATAAGAAAAAACATGTCAAAAATCACTCGAAATTCCTTGGTTATATTAATCTCACAGAGAGTTTGTACAGTTATGAATTCTGATAAGATAATCGTTCTTGATAAAGGCGAAATTTTAGCTCAAGGAACTCATGAAGAGCTTTTAAGGACATGTTCAATATATAAAGAAATAGCAACTTCTCAGGTAGCAGAGGAGATAAATATATGAAAAAGATAAAACAAATGAAAAATAATTCTACTTGGAAAAGAATATTTTTATATTCCTCAAAGTATAAATTTCAATTTATATTATCTGCGCTTCTGGCTTTACCGGAAGCAGTTGTAAATATAATAGGACCTAAGTTATCAGGTCAGCTTATGGATATCCTTTCTGAAGGGGTATGTTCGGCAATATCCGGAGGAGGTATGGACTTTAATCGTATATTACAGCTTTTAGTATTCCTTTTTGTAATATATTCATTGTTTTTAGTGTGCTCTTGTATTTCTGGGTATTTAGTTTCCAATATTTCAATAGGTCTTACGTATGAACTTAGAAGAGAGGTATCAGAAAAAATATATAGACTCTCCCTTAAGTATTTCAGCAAAGAATCGTATGGGGAAGTAACTTCAAGAATCACAAATGATGTTGATGCGTTAGTATCATCTCTCACACAAATTTTTTCTAAGTTAATTTCATCGATATTGGTTCTTTTTGGGATAGTTTATATGATGTTTTCAATCAGCTGGCAAATGACTATTGTATCATTTTTAGGTACGCCAATAGGTTTTATTTTTGTATTTATATTAATAAACTCAGCTAAGAAATATTTTAGAGATTACCGTATACAGCTTGGAAAGATGAATGGGTACATAGAGGAGGTGTATGAGGGGCACAGTGTAGTGAAAGCATTTAGCGGCGAGAGGACCGCAATACAAAAATTCAATAAATTAAACAGTAAAATGTATCATATTGAATGGAAAGCAGGTTTTTTATCGAGTTTTGTTTCGCCTATTATGGAGCTGGTGTCAAGCCTTACTTACATTGTTTTATGCGTAATGGGAGGCTATCTTGCAATGACTGGCATTATTTCTATTGGAGATATTTTTGCATTTTTAGCTTATTCAAACCAGTTTGCTAAACCTTTATCAGCAGTGACCGGGATAACCGGTACTTTACAAGAGATATTTTCTGCGGCTCAAAGGATTTTCGAATTTTTGGATGAAGAGGAAGTAATAGATAGAAAAGAAGATATTGTAAACATATTAGACGGTAAATATATAATTACTACTGGCAGAGAGATTGAAATAAAAGGTGATGTAGAATTTAAAAATTTAAGGTTTGGGTATGATGATGAAAAATTAGTGGTGAAAGATTTTTCACTTAAAGTAAAGTCCGGAGAAAATATTGCAATTGTAGGGTATACAGGAGCGGGCAAGACTACAATTACGAAACTTTTAATGGGATTTTATCCTCTTAAAGCCGGACAAATATTAATTGATGGGTATGATATAACATCTTTTAAAAGAAAAGACTTATATTCTCTATTTGGGACGGTTTTTCAGGAACCATGGCTGTTTAATGAGACTATAATGGAAAATATAAGATATGGCAAAATGAATAGTACAGATGAAGAAGTAAAAGAGGCGGCAAAACTTGCTTGTGCAGACAGCTTCATAAATTCTTTACCTGATGGCTATGAAACTATTATAAATGAGTCCTCAGATAATATTTCTCACGGAGAAAAGCAGCTTTTAACCATCGCAAGAGCAATTATTGCAAAACACAAAATACTTATACTTGATGAGGCGACAGCATCGGTTGATACTCGGACGGAAGCGAGAATTCAAAAAGGACTTAAAAATTTAATGAAAGGTATGACCTCTTTTGTGATAGCACATAGGCTCAGCACAATACGCTATGCAGATATGATTGTTGTCATAGATAATGGAGGAATTGCAGAACAAGGTACGCATGAAGAACTCATGATGAAAAAAGGGTTATATTATAAGATGTATACATTTCAGTTTAAAAATGGCGTTATAGAGTAAGATAAGTATAGAGCCGAGCGAATATATTAAGGAATGATGTTATGACTTATATTTGCCGTTATGTTTCTCCTTTGGGAGGGATGGTGATAGCGAGCAATAACAGTAAGATTGCGGGACTTTGGTTTGATGGTCAAAAATATTTTGGGAGCACTTTATCCAGATGTTACAAAGAAAAGAATTTACCTGTTTTTAAGGAGACTAAGAGATGGCTTGATGTTTATTTTAGTGGGGAATGCCCTGATTTTACTCCTCCTTTGCTAATGGAAACCACGCCTTTTCGTAAAGCTGTTTGGGATATATTGCTTAAAGTCCCGTTTGGAAGAACCATAACATATGGAGAAATTGCCTCTAACATAGCAAGGCAAAGGGGAATTGAGCGTATGTCTGCCCAGGCAGTGGGAAATGCAGTAGGGCATAATGCCATATCATTAATTGTACCTTGCCATAGAGTTATAGGAGCCAATGGGAATCTTAGAGGTTATGCTGGTGGAATTGAAAGAAAGATAAAGCTGCTTTATATGGAAAGGATAGGCTCGGAAGCACTAAAAAAAGAAAATTTTTAAAAATTATTTGACTATATGTTTTTTTATTCAGCTATTTGCCTAATTGCTAGATTGTAGAACTCTCCCCTTTTCTCCATAAGTTTTTCATATGTTCCCTCTTCTGCAATGTTTCCGTTATTAAGGACAATTATTCTATCACAGTGTTTTATGGTGGAGAGCCTGTGCGCAATAACTAATCTAGTGCAGTTTAAACTAGCGATGCTGTCCGATACGTGTTTTTGAGTTATATTATCTAGAGCCGAAGTCGCCTCATCAAAGAATAGGATGGATGGTTTCGAAATTAAAGACCTTGCTATCATGATTCTTTGTTTTTGCCCTCCGGATATCCCGCCTGTTCCTTCAGATATTAAAGTATGCATCCCCATTGGCATAGCTTCTATATCATCCTTGATTCCTGCTAATTCAGCAGCTTCCCAAGCGTCGGGGAGTGTTTTCCATGGAGAGGTTACAATAATATTAGAAAATATATCTCCAGGGAATAAACTTCCATTTTGCATGACTGTGCCTATTTTTTGACGCATACTTTTTAAATCTAAGCTGTTTAAGTCTTTTCCATCGTAGTAGATTCCTCCGCTTATAGGTTTTTCAAACCCTAAAAGCAGTCTCATAAGAGTTGATTTACCACAGCCTGTTTTCCCAACAATGGCAACATATTCACCTTTTTTAATTTTTAAATTTATTCCGTCCAGCACGAATGGAGAGTTATCAGAATATTTAAAACGTAAATTGTTTATTTCGATATTTCCTTGCAAATGAGTAACAATTTTCCTATTTATACTAGTTTCCGGCACTTCATTAAGAACAGGTTTAATCATATTAACAATAGGTTCTAAGTTTGCAATTTGCATGGCTGCACCACTTAATGCTGTAATCGCACCGGCTGCCATTCCATAGGCAGTATTAAATGCATAATAATTATCTGTGGAGGTTCCTGATTGTGCAGTGAAATAATAAATTGCAATTGTTCCTAGAGAGCTTACTGCCAGACTTATTACAGACTGGATTTTTAAAATAAGAGGAGGGGAATAATCCAGCTTTTCTACTTCAGAGTACTTTTCAGCCCATTTGGCAAAAACTCTTTTTTCAGCTCCTGTTATTTTTATTTTTTGCATTCCTCCATAAAGAGCATAAACAAATGACTGAAGTTTAGGGGATAATTCCAGCTTTTTTTTGATAATTCCTTGTTGCATAATGGTAAAAATAACAGATAAAATGATACTTGCAAGAATAGCTATCGTTCCAGGAAGGACAAGAGATGGTGCGAACTGGTACATTTGTATAAAATATCCTAAAGAGAACACTGCTGTGAGTAAAACAGGGAAAATGTCTCCAACTACTGTCTGGCATAAAGAGGAAATATAGCCCATTCTGCTTGCGAGTTCTCCGGAAGAATAATTTTTAAAAAATTTTGTCGGCAAACTAAACATTCTCATCATTATAGCACTGTTTACAAGGATATTAAGTTCTCTTAAAAATTTCCCTAACATTATTGATTTATTCATATTTATGATTATTTTTCCCAGCCCCATTCCTATTAAAAAGCTGAATATAGGAAGGATTAATTTAGCTGAACCTGAAGGTATTAAAATTCCATATATGATTTTAGTTATATAAGGAGCAGTAAACATTCCCAAAAGTTGGACAGTCAAAAACGCCATGAGCACATAAATAATGTCCGCTTTAGGTATGCCTTTTATCATAAATGTGATTAAATCACGAATACCAAGTTTTTTAAGAGGAAAGGCTTTATAAAAGCAGAATGCATCTGAATTTATTTTTTTAGCTGTATTTTTGTTTATTTTTATAATTTTGCCATTTTTGTCTTTATATTGGTATCCGGACCATTTTCCAGGTAAAATCGCAATAATCTCGCCATCTTTTGTGCTGGCTAAAAAGCACCCTGAAGAATCTTTCCACCAATTTCCATATAGCTCGACCCTTCTTTTCATTGTCCCCGAGGGTCTAAGCATATATTCCAGCTGAGAATTTATTTCATTCAGACTTTCCGGAACTTCAGGAATTTCAAGACCCATATATGAAAGAATGTCTGATATGGCACCTTTTGTTTCTTGTTGCTTGTTTAAAGTATGGATTCCTAAAGCTGATACCAAATCAGAAAATGCGTTTTCATACATTTGTTGGTCCATTTTTCTTCTTTTATCAACTTGGCTTTCCAAGAAATCAACATCCATTTTTTTACCTTCTTTCTTATTCTGTAGAAATTAAATCTTTATATTTTCCAGAGTTTTCCATGAGCTCCTCGTGAGTCCCTCTTTCTGCGACTTTACCTTTATCAAGGACAATTATCTCATCACAATCCCTGACAGTAGAAAGCCTGTGAGCAACGATTATACATGTGCATCCGAGCTCTTTGATATTTTTCATTACATTATTTTCTGTTTTTGCGTCAAGTGCAGAGGTAGCTTCATCAAAAATCACAATAGTCGGCTCCAAAGCGAGTGCTCTTGCAATTTCCATACGCTGACATTGTCCGCCGGAAAAATCCGTTCCTCCTTCTTTTAGAATGTGGTTGTATCCATTGGGTCTGCTTATTATGTCGGAGTGGATTTCAGCATCTCTAGCAGCAAGGATCATCGCAAAGTCCTCTATAGAACTATCCCACATTTTAATATTGTTTCTTATTGTGTCATTAAACATAGTTTTTTCTTGGTCAATCATAGAAATAGAGCTGTGGAATTTATAACTATCTATTTCGTGTTTTTCTTTACCATCAAATGTAATTTCACCTTGCCAAGGTTTATAAAGACCCATAATTAATTTTGCTATAGTAGATTTTCCGCTGCCACTGCCACCCACAAGAGCTATTTTGCTTCCTGGCTTTAATGAAAGCGAGAAATTTTCTATAAGAGGAGGTAAAAGACGGTTATATCCAAAAGTCAGATTTTTAATATCTACGTAACCTTTGAGTTTTCCTTCTTCTTTTATATTATTTTCAAAGTTTAATCCCTCATCTTCTGGATAATCCAAAACATCTTCAATTCTCTCCATGTCACATTTCATACTGACAAAGTTTTTATACATATCTATGAAATCATTAATCGGGTCCCAGAAATTTGTCAAAAACCCTTGAAAAGCAGTAAGCATACCTATTGTGAAATTTCCATTGATTATTAGATATACTCCGGATATAAGTATAGTTGAGTTGGCTATATTACTTATAATTTCTGGAATTATATTAATGTAGTATACAAATCTGCTCATATTTACTGAAGCATTATTTTGTTTGCAGTAATAACCTGCCCATCGCTCAAAATAGCCACTTTCAGCTCCGGTTGATTTTATTGTTTCTATCATGCTGAATCCCGAATAAGTTACGCTATAAAGTTTCCCGTCATTAGGGATGGACGCTCTTTGAAAATTTAATAGTTCTTTTGAAGTATATCT